>DATDKQ010000291.1:0-16820 GCA_036519915.1 Solirubrobacterales bacterium
CACTCGGCCCGCTCCCTCGACGTCTCACTGGAGCTGGAATGACCACGACAGAGATCTCCACGCTCCAGGAAGAAGTCCGCGCTCTCGCCGCAGAGCGAGAGGCTGTGATCCTCGCGCACAATTACCAGCTGCCGGAGCTCCAGGACGTTGCCGACTTCGTCGGTGACTCCCTCGGCCTCTCGCGTCAGGCGGGGAAGACCGATGCCGAGGTGATCGAGTTCTGCGGCGTCCACTTCATGGCCGAGACCGCCTCGATCCTCTCGCCCGAGAAGACGGTGCTGATCCCCGACCTCGACGCCGGCTGCTCGCTCGCCGACTCGATCGACGCCGATCAGCTGCGCGCCTGGAAGGCGGAGCATCCGGGCGCGGTGGTCGTGATGTACGTCAACACCTCCGCCGAGGTGAAGGCCGAGACCGACTATTGCTGCACCTCGGGCAATGCCGTCCAGGTTGTCGAGCACATCCTCCGAGAGCACGGCCCCGACACCGAGATCCTCTTCGGCCCCGATATGTGGCTCGGGGCCTTCGTCGAGCGCGAGACCGGGATCAAGGACGACCCCGACCGCCGCGCCCGCTTCCACATCTGGGACGGCGAGTGCCACGTCCACGCCGGCATCCGCCCGGCCGACATCAAGACGGTCCGCGACGAACACCCGAACGCCGAGTTCCTGATCCACCCCGAGTGCGGCTGCGCCACCCAGGCCATGGAGTACGTGGCCTCGGGCGACATCGATCCCGAGGGAGTCCAGATGCTCTCGACCGGGGGGATGCTCAACTACATGGAGGAGCACCCCGAGGGCGAGTACATCGTCGCCACCGAGAACGGGATGCTCTACCCGCTCCAGCAGGCGGCGCCGAGGGCGAAGCTGGTCGAGGCGAACCGGATGGCCTTCTGCAAGTACATGAAGATGATCACGCTGCCGAAGGTCCGCGATTCGCTGCGCGACTTCAAATACGAGGTCAAGGTCCCGCCGGAGATCGCCGAGCGCGCCACGCTGCCGATCGAGCGCATGGTCGCGATCGGCTAGCGACCTACGCATCTTTCAGCTCCAGCCGGTTCAATATTGTTCATGCGGAGGAGGTTCCGTTTCGCCCTGCTCGGTGCCCTCGCGGCGATCTCTTTGCTCGTTCCGGCGAGCGCCGGTGCTCAGAGCAAAGGCTCTGTCGAGCCCAGAATCGTGGGCGGGTCCCAGGTCTCGATTTCCCAGTACCCGTGGCAGGGGGCGGTCGTCTTCGACCCCAGCGAGGGGGGTAACGCGCAACAGCGACAATTCTGCGGCGGGTCGCTGCTCACCTCGCGGATCGTGATCACCGCGGGGCACTGCGTCTTCGACACCGATCCCGATTGCCTTGGCTTCGTCTCGACCTGCATCCCGAGCGATCCGGGCGGTGACGGCACGACCAGGATCGACCCCAACGACGTCGACGTGGTCCTTGGCCGCACAACGCTCTCAGATGGCATCCAGGGTGCGGAGATCGGCGTCAGCGGCGTCGCCTATCAGTCGAACTACGACGGCGACTACCAGGGGGACGGGGTGCCTCGGTTCGACGTCGGCTACCTGGTGCTCAACGCGCCCTCCACACAGTCGCCGATCCACATCGCCGGCACGGACGAGGGCGCGCTCTGGGATGCCGGGAGCCCCGTGGACATCAGCGGCTGGGGGAGTATCAGCGAGTCGGGCGGGACACAGGACACGCTCCGGGCGACGACGGTGAACATCGTCTCCGACTCGACCTGCAACAGCGACTATGCACCCGACTTCGACTCCACCACAATGGTCTGCGCCGCAGCTCCGGGGAAGGACACCTGCTCCGGCGACAGCGGCGGGCCGCTCCAGGCGCCGGTCGGCGGAGGGGTCTACCGGCTCGTCGGGATCACGGGCTGGGGCGACGGCTGCGCGCGCCCCAATGCGCCCGGTGTCTACACGCGCGTCGCAGGACCAACGATGCGGTCGCTGATCGAGTCGGACGTCGCGAGCCTGGAGTCGGTCTTCGGCCTCGCACCCGCGTCGGTCTCCGGCTCCGGCGCGGCGACCCGGCGCGCCAGCACCACCAACCCCCTCGCGAAGTGCAAGCGCATCCGCGACAAGAAGAAACGGAAGCGCTGCATGAAGAAGGTCAAGAAGAAGCTCAAGACTGCCTGAGCAGGCGGCCGTCCCGTGCGACGATCGGGAGCGACTCAAGATTCTCTCCCCGATATTCGATTCAATGTCGGTAATGGGGAGAACCACTGCTCGGCTCCTGAGTTGCCTCATCCTGGTGCTGCTGGCGATCGCGCCGGCAGCCTCTGCGCAGTCGCCCGAACCACGCGTCGTCGGCGGCAGCCAGACGACGATCGAGCATTACCCGTGGCAGGTGGCGGTCGTCGTGGATCAAGCGAAAGATGGCGGCAACGCTCACCAGCGCCAGTTCTGCGGAGGCTCGCTGATCACAACTTCGATCGTGCTGACGGCCGCCCACTGCGTCTACGACTCCGATCCGGACTGCAAGCCGACCGGCGGCGTCGACGTCTGCCTCCCAAGCGATCCCGGGGGTGACGGCACCAAGAGGCTCGATGTCAATGACGTCGCGGTCGTGCTTGGAGTGACGAAGCTCTCGATCGCGGGCGAAGGTGACGAGCATCCGGTCCAGGATGTCTCCTACGACCCGGGCTTCGATCCGGTCACCTTTCAGCACGACGTTGCCTATCTGGTGCTCGCGGCCCCGGTGACCACGGGACCGGCGGTCCAGACGATCGACATCGCAGGTGACGACGAGGCCGCGGTCTGGGCACCCGATGTACCGGTGGAAATCAGCGGCTGGGGCAGCACCTTCTCGGGCGGCTCTACGGTCGACTCGTTGCGGGCGGCGACCGTGCCGATCGTCGGCGATTCGACCTGTGGCTCGGCCGCCGACTACGGGAGCGCGTTCGATCCGGCGACGATGGTCTGCGCCGGCTTTCCTGAGGGTGGCGTCGATACCTGCCAGGGCGACAGCGGCGGGCCACTGGAGGCGCCGCTCGATGGCGGCCGATACAGGCTCGTCGGGATCACCAGTTGGGGCTTCGGTTGCGCCGAGCCCGACGCGCCGGGCGTCTATACGCGGATCGCCCAGGCGGCGCCGGATGGACTTCGGGATGACGTGGTCGCGGAGGTCGCGGAGCTCGAGACCACCTACCTCCTCGCCCCCGAGAACATCGTCGGCAGTGGGGGCCAGCCTCCTCCCGGGAGGCCGGACCCGCCGCCGACTACGGGTACCCCGACTCCGTCGACGACGCAACCCGCGACCGCGACGAGCAACTCCCCGCGCGACCCGCTCTCGAAGTGCAAGCGCATCCGCGACAAGAAGAAGCGGAAGGGCTGCATGAAGAAGGTCAAGAAGAAGCTAAAGACCGCCTGACCAACTGCCTCGGCCGCCCGGGCTGCTGCTAGGTTGCGCGCGGAGGGATGTTGGAGATCGTTCTGCGGGCCGCGCTTGGCATCGCGCTCGCGAGCGCTGCGCTCGCGAAGCTTGCTTCGCCGCGCGAGAGCATCGGCGCGCTCGACAGCTTCGGCTTCCGAGAGGGCCCGCTCCGCCCGGTCGCCTGGGCCGCGCTGATCGCGATCGAGCTGGCATTGGCGGTGGCGGTGGCGCTCGGATCTGATGCCGCGGCCTACGCCGCCGCCGGCCTGATGGCGATGTTCGCCGCGCTCACGGTTTCCGCCCTTCTCCGCGGCCGCGCGGGCGCCCCGTGCGCCTGCTTCGGCCCGCGCTCGAAGGTCTCGTGGATCGGGGTGCTGCGGAATCTCGCGCTCGCGGCGGCATTCGCCCTCGTCCCCTCGGTCGACTCGATCTCGATCGGGACGCAGGCCTGGATGTGGATCGGGATCGGCGTCGCGCTCACTGCCTGCGCCGCGCTCACGATCGCGGTGCTCGGTCTGGCCAGGGAGGTTGGGATGCTGCGCCTCCAGCTCGGCACGCAGGGCGCCCTCGAGATCACCGGCGAGGGGCCGGAGATCGGCTCTCGCCCGGAGGACCTGGCCGAGCGCCTCGGTCGCAACGGGGCGGACTTCGGCCTCGCGGTCTTCACCTCCGAGGGCTGTGGGATCTGCCAGACCCTCGCCCCGGCGATCGACAACGTGGCCAGGGATCCACGGGTGGCGGTGGCAGTCTTCGACGAGGGCGCGGAGGCGGAGCTCTGGAGGCGGCTGGAGATCCCAGGCAGCCCCTTCGCTCTGGCGCTCGATCGCGAGGGCACGGTGCTGGCCAAGGGGACCTTCAACAACCTGGCACAGCTCGAGAGCGTCCTGGCCACGGCAGAGCGGCGGGGGGCCCTTGTCGGTGCCTGAGCACCTGGATCGGATCACCGATTCCCTCGCCCGCGACAGCTCGCGGCGCGGGTTCCTGGCCCGGGTTGGGGGTGCGCTGATGGCGATCACCGCCGCGCGGACGGTCGGCTCGCTGATCGAGCCCGGTGAGTCCGACGCCTTCCACTTCTGCGGCCACACCTTCACCACCGGTTCCTGTCCCCACCCGACAGGCCTGCCGCGGATCGACTCCCGTGGCTTCCCGCTGCGGGCCAGCGACGGGCGTCCGATCGATGACATCGGCCGGCCCGTGAATGAGGCGGGCCAGCCCGTGGACGACGACGGCCAGCTGCTGAAGGGGCCGGACGGGCGACCGCTGCCGCCCGCCCCGCGGACGCGGATCTGCGATCGCGTGCAGGACATCTACGGAATCGGTACGAAGGTCGACGGGGCGTGGTACCGCTGCTGCGGGGGCAAGGTCCGCAAGCTCGTCGACTGCTGCTCCCATCACAACACCCGCATCAACGGGGACGCGGCGCTGACCGGCTACTGCTACAGCGGCCGCAAGGTTTTCTGCGTCCAGTACTACGACACGCGGGTGCCGTGCTGATGTTCGGACCGCTCGAGATCGCGCTTGGCGTCGCCGCCCTGCTGATCGGCGCGACCGGGACCTTCTCGCCCTGCGGGCTGTCGGTGATCGACACGATCGGTCCCACCGGCCACACGGGCGGCCGCCGCACGACGATCGCGGCCTGCGTCGCGTTCCTCCCGGGCGCGATCGCTGGGGGACTGCTGACCTTCGGCTCGCTCGCGGCTCTGGGAGACCTGCTGCACGGCGCGGGCGGGCAGGCCTCCTACCTGGTCGCGGCCGCGATTGCGCTGCTCGCGGCGGCGCTGGAGGTGCGTGGGACCAGGATCGTGCCGCAGATCCGGCGGCAGCTGCCGGAGCACTGGCGGCGGGTCATGCCGATGGCGATGGCCGCCGCCCTCTACGGCGTTCTGCTCGGGATCGGCTTCACGACCTTCGTCCTCACATTCGGTGTCTGGGCCCTCGCCGGCGTCAGCCTCGCCGTCGGGGACCCGGCGCTCGGCCTGCTGCTCGGAGCCTGCTTCGGGCTGGGCCGTGCTCTGCCGATCCTCGCCCTGGCGCCACTCGCCGGACGCCCGGCCGGCATCCGTGCCACCGAACTGATGTGCGAGCGGCCCGGCGTCTACCTCGGCCTGCGCCGCGGCGACGCCGCCGCGCTCACCGCGGCGGCCCTGGCGCTGATCATCGTCCCGGGGAGCGCCGGAGCGGCCGGGACCAGCGTCGCGCACGCGACGGATCCGTCCGCCACGGCGGACGCCCTCCTCTTCCAGCGGCTCGGGGGACCGGCGGTAATCAGACGTGGCGGCCCGGAGATTCCACTGCTGGGCAGCCACCCGGCGATCGGCGGACGGTTCGTCGCCACCGTGCAGGGAGACTCGGTCCTACTCTTCGACCGTGGCACCCTGGCGCTGATTGGGCAGATCCCGGCGTCCGGCGCCGACGCGATCGCGGTCTCGGACAGCTGGCTCGCCTACCGCACCTCGGCGGGAGGGGGCAACGCGATCTACATCCGCTACATCGCCAACCCGGCGGCGCCCGCCCCGCCGCTTCAAGTCGCCTCGCAGGGCGGGGCCGGGCAGCTCAGCCCCCCCGCGGTCGACGGGAACACCCTCCTCTACGCCCTCGCCACCCCCCGAGGGAGCCGCGTGGTGCAGAGGACGATGGGAACGCGAAAGCATCGTGCGCTGGTGCGGTCGCCGAGGCTGCTGCTCTTCGATCCCTCCGTAAAGGGGCCCTCGTTCGCATATGTGAGAACCGATGCGCGCCGCAGCCGCCTGATGGTCCGCCGCCGGCAGGCGCACGGCGCCGGCCGGGTGCTGTTCTCGCTGGGCCGCTCCAAGGGGGTGCTCTGGTCGAACGCGCTCACCGGCTCGGTGGCCTACGCGACCATCCTGCAGCCGAGCTCCGGCAATCCCGATGGCACGATCGTCGGCGTCAGCCGGCGACACCCCAAGCACTTCCATCAGCGCGCTCCGCGCGGGGGCGGGAACCACCGCTTCTGACCCGGATTTATGGTGTTTCTGATGGACTCCACCAAGGGAGGTCAGTTTTGAAGAGGTTCCTGGCGCTGGCGGTGCTCACGGTGGCGCTCGCGCTCCCTGCGCAGGCCCTCGCGCAGAAGCCCAAGCACTACACCGGGACGGTCACCCCGGCGGGCACGGTTGGGTTCAAGGTCGTGCAGAAGAGGCATTCGAAGCAGAAGCGGGTCAGCAGCTTCCGCTTCTCCGGCGTCCCGGTCACCTGCGCGGAGGGAGCGAAAACGACGGTTGGAGTCGTCAGCACCCCGGTAACGCTCAAGAAGGGAAAGTTCAACATCGTCGCCTTGAGTAACGTCACCGGGGCGAAGCTGGAGATTCACGGGAACCTGAAAGCCGGGACCCTGCAGGTGTCGGGCAACGTCCCGATCGAACCCAGCGGCCAGGGGACGAGTTGCGACTCGGGCGTTCTCGGCTGGACCGCCCACCGTGGCTAGCGCCAGCCGGGCGGGGGAGTGAAGGCGTCGAGCGGAGGCTCCGGGTAGCCGACCGCGCGATACAGCGTTGCGCTCGGTTTGGCGAGCAGCCAGCGCCCGCCGACCCGCTGCAGATAGATCACGTCGTCCTCGACCGAGACGTATTTGCGATCCGAGAAGTGGTGGGTGACGGTCGCGCTGATGCGAGCCCGGTCATCACCGAGGTCCTCGGGCTTCACCGCGACCAGGGTGGTCTTGCGCCACGCCGGACCGCCGCCGCGCGGGCGCGTCCCGATCGACGCGGCCAGCGATGGGCGGCAGCCGCCGCGTCGCTTGGGCAGCTGACCCAGGTTGAGCGCGCCGGGCATCAGGAGCGCGCAGACGCGGGTGGCATCGTGGCGATCGAGCGCCCTGATGTAGTCGCTCACAGCCGCGACCGCCGTCGTCCGGTCCTCTCCGGAGAGCTCGCCGGAGGCCTCAGGCCCCTCGGCCCCCGCCTCCGGGCTCGCCTCGGTGGCGGCCGGGCCCTCCGCCTGCTCCTCCGCGGGGTCGGCCGGTTCGACGGCGCCCGGGGGCAGCTTGCCGGTGACCACCCCCGTCGATCCGGTGGCGGTCGTGGCGCCACTGACCTTGGTGGTTGTCTTGCCGTCGCCCGACCCGCCCCCGCACCCGGCCAGGGCCAGCGCCGCCATCGCGATGACGATCCCGCCCGTTCTCATCGCCAGGAGGCTAGGCCGTCACGGGGTTCCGTCGGCTGCGATTCATAGGCTCCAACCAAGTGCCGCCCGCTGCTACCCTCGCCGCCCGGTCCTGAGTCAGTGCGATCCGAGCCTGCCTTCCCCTATGACCAGGCGAAAGATGAGCCGCCGATGGCGCACCTGAAGCCCGTCCCAGATCTCGAGCCAGAGCCCTCCGCCAAGGGTGAGGGCAGACCCTCGATCGCGGAGCTCGAGCGGTACGCGACGGTCCTGCGGATCCACTGCGTGCGGATGCTGGCGGTCGCCAAGTCCGGTCACCTCGACAGCTCGCTGTCGGCCGCGGACATCGTCGCCGCTCTCTACTACCGCGCCCTCCGCCACGACCCGACCAACCCGCGCTGGCCGGAGCGGGACCGCTTCGTGCTCTCCAAGGGCCACGCCGCGCCGATCCAGTACGCGGCGCTTGCCGAGCACGGCTATTTCCCCGCCGACGACCTGATGGGCCTCCGCCAGATCGGCTCCCACCTGCAGGGCCATCCCGACATGACCCGGACCCCGGGGATCGAGGTCTCGACCGGCTCGCTCGGCCAGGGGCTCTCGATGAGCGTCGGGATCTGCCTCGCGCTTCGGCTAGACGGGCTCTCCGACACGGCCCAGGTCTTCACCCTGATGTCCGACGGCGACTGCCAGGAGGGGGAGAGCTGGGAGGGCGCGATGTCGGCGGCGCACTACGACCTGCCGAACCTGACCGCGATCGTGGACTACAACCATCTGCAGACCGACGGCACCACCGAGGAGGTCATGGACACCGGCGACGTCCGCGCCAAGTTCGAGGCCTTCGGCTGGGATGCCATCGAGATCGACGGACACGACATGACCGCCGTCGTCGAGGCCCTGGAGCGCAGCCGCACCCTCGATCGCCCGGCCGCGATCGTCTGCCAGACCAAGAAGGGCCGCGGAGTCTCCTTCATGGAGGACCGTTTCGGATTCCACGGCAAGCCGCCGAGCCAGGAGCAGGCCGAGCAGGCGATGGAGGAGCTCGAGGCGACCTACCAGGCGCAGACCAAGGCGCTGGAGGGAGGGGGCTGATGACGAGCGAGCTGATCGAGACCGCCGAGGCGCAGAGCGAGCCGATCCCGACGCGTCAGGCCTACGGCGACGCGCTCGTTGCACTCGGTGAGAGCTACCCCGAGGTCGTCGCCCTCGACGCAGACCTCGCGGTCTCCACCCAGTCGATGAAGTTCGGCAAGCAGTTCCCCGAGCGCTTCTTCAACGTGGGGGCGGCGGAGGCGAACATGATGTCGATGTCATGCGGGCTGGCCGCCACCGGCAAGGTGCCCTACGCCTCGACCTTCGCGATCTTCGCCACCTCCCGGTCGTATGACCAGGTCCGCCTCGGCATAGCGCACAACGGGTTGAAGGTCCGGATCGGCGCCTCGCATGGCGGCGTCTCACTCGGGGAGGACGGCGCCTCCCACCAGATGATCGAGGACATCGCACTGATGAGGGCGATGCCGAAGATGCAGGTCGTCGTCCCGGCCGACTACAACCAGGCCTACGCGGCGGTGATCGAGTCCTACGAGCGATTCGACGGGCCGATGTACATGCGTTTCGGCCGGCCGAAGACGCCGGTCGTCTACGACGAGATTCCCGAGACCCTCGGCACCGGCGTCGACGTCCTTAGGGAGGGCAAGGACATCTCGATCTTCGTCTGCGGCCACATGGTCTGGCGCGGACTGGAGGCGGCCGAGACCCTGGAGCGCGAGGACGGAGTTGAGGCAGAGGTCGTCAACGTCTCGATCATCAAGCCGATCGACTCGCAAAGCGTGCTGAGCTCGCTCGCCAAGACCGGCGTCGCGGTCACCGCCGAGGAGCACCGCGTGGTCGGCGGACTCGGCGATGCAATCCGCCAGGTCGCTGCCGAGCAGCATCCGGTCCCGGTCTTCGCGCTCGGCATGCAGGACGAGTTCGGGGTCTCGGGCACGGCCGAGGCCTGCATGGAGCACTTCGGACTCACCGCCAGCGGAATCGCCGACCTGGCCCGCGAGGCACTTCTCAAGAAGCCGATCGTGCAGCACCCGCCGATCCACGGCGGGCCCTGGACCTAGGCCGCCTGGGCTCGGCTAGTAGCGCAGCACGGCCGCGACGCCGCCGTGCTCGCCGAGCGCCTCGGCCGCCTCGTCCTCGACCGGTGTGATCAGTGCGCTCGTGCGGAGGGCCCGCTCGACGATCTCGTCCTCGAGCTCGGCCAATTCAGGGGCCTCGGTGTCGGCGTCGAAGAGCAGGTGCTCGACGCGACCCTCGTTCAGGCAGCGCTGGACGTCGATCAGGCCGAGCGCCCCGTGGCCGCCGGGCGTCCGCGCGCCCTCCACAGCCCTCTCGATCAGGGCCAGCTCCCGGCGGCGATTGCCGTCGGCGACGGCGGCGTTCACCCGCTCGAGCAGCTTGCCGCGCTCCTCGGAGATCACGTCCACCGCCTCCGCCAGCTCGACCTCGGTGCCCTTCTCGGCTCTCTCGTTGAACTCCCGGAGGTGTTCGGGATCGCCGAAGCCGATCACCCTCCGCCAGCTGCGGCTCCGCGCCTCGTCGGCCGTCAGCTTGCCGGTCTCCTCGAGGAACCGGGCCCGGTTGTGCTCCAGCCGCTGGTCGTACTGGTCGCGGCCAGAGGAGGCGGCACCCTGGGTCCGGGCAAGGTTCGAGGGCTTCTCCGCCTTTCGCTCCCGCCAGTCGAGCATGTACATCTCGGCCTCCCAGTCGTGGACCAGCTCGAGCGCCCCCAGCTTCCACTCGTAGAGGTGGACGCGCTCAGCCGAGATCGCGACCGCGCCGACCGCGGCGCCCTCGTCGAGCAGCTTCAGCAGCTGCGTCAGCTGGGGGCGATCGCCATAGCGCACACTCGTCCGGAAGCCATCCATCTGGGCCGGTGTCCAGATGTCCCGGGCCCGCTTCTCAACGGCTTCACAGAAGCCGATCTGGCAACGCCCAGAGGGCAGCTCCTCCTCCTCGAAGCGATCGAGGACTCTCTGCGCCGCGGCCCTCAGTGCCCGCCCGCGGTCGTGTCCGTCGTCGCCGGCCTCGACGGCCGCGTTGAGCTGATTGCGCAGCTCGGTCAGCCAGCCCTCGCCGCGGTCGCCGGGATCGATCTCGACGCAGACTGTAAGGACTCCGAATTCGGGCCGCCAATCGAGCAGCTCCTCGATCGCCAATCCGGATGGCAGCGCGGTTGTGGCCGTCTCCATCGCAGCCAGGCTACCCGAGCGGCGGCTTGGTAACCCGCATTACTCGAGCTTGAATATCTCGGCCACGAAGCGTGGCTCGTCCATGCTGGTGGTGCTCGCAAAGCCGATGACCGTGCGCCCGGTCGCCCGCTCGATCGCGGCTCGGAAGGTCGCCTGGATCGCATGCTGGTACTGGGTGCGGACCTGGATCACCGTCTCGTGCTTTCCATGATCGATGAGGAACTTCTCATTGGGCAGCAGCTCGATTTCGTCGAGCACCGCCACCACGAAGTCCTCGCCCATGAATGCATGAGCCCGACCCGCACCCTTGCCGTAAGACTCCTCGTGAATCCTGAGAATCTCGCGCGCGATCTCGTCCCGCACGTCCTCGGCAGTGGGAAGGGCACGTCGCTCGCCGGCACCCTCGGGGTCAGCAGGGCCCTCGACGTGTTCAGATCGATCGGAAATTGAAACCACCTCCACGGTGGAGTGGTGGTCCGACCGTCCAACGCACCGCCCGAAACGGCTGTGTCCGATCACGCTTGGGGGCCCCCCCGAGCGTCGCCTGGCGGCTCCGCCCGGTGAGTCTCAGCAGACTACATCGCCCCGGCCAGGGCCGTTGAAGGCCGAATCCACATGGGGCGGAACAATCGGAGTAGCCTGGAACAAGGCGGCGTGGCGTTCGCCGCACCGAAACCTCGACCCACCTGGATGCCGCGCGCTCGTTGGGTCTCACCGCAACTCTTCCCTTCGCGCATATCGCTTACCCAAGAGGGGCGGCGACCGATGGATTTGGAGGCTTGCCGTTTCCCCCGATAGAGCAACCCACGGGCATGCGCGCGGCGAGACGCTTGCGCAGATCTCGACTGGCCTCGTCCAGCTCCACTCCCGCTACTACGGGAAGGGGCCGACCAAGGCGAAGACACACATGGTCAACGGCACCGTCGTCAGCATTCTTCGAGGCGGGTTCACCACGGTCGAGCGCACCCTCCTTGATACCGGAGAGGTGGAGTCCGTCTACCAGATGCGCCGCAGCTTCCAACAGGCGATGGAGGAAGAGTTCCGAAGCGTCGTCGAAGAGGCGACAGGCCGCAATGTGATCGCGTACATGAGCTCGATCCACGTCGACCCCGACCTCGCGGTCGAGCTGTTCGTCCTGGAGCCCGTCGAGGAGCCGGCCGGCGAGGAGTCCTCGCCGGTGATGCTGGAAGAGCCGGCCGCCTAGCCGCCGCCGTTCCGCGTCCAGGTGAGGGCGCGCTCGCGATCGGTGAATACCGGCAGGGCCTCGGAAACACCGGCAATCCGGAAGACCCTGTCCACCTGTGAATCGGTGGCGATCAGGATGTGCACCGGGGTCCCGTTTGAACCGCGGAGTGCCTGAATCAGGATCCCGATCCCCGAGGAGTCGATGAAGCTCAGCCCGCTGAGGTCGACGAGCACCGCCGGGCGCTGACCGATCTGCTCGAGCAGGGGCTCGTGCACCCTCCGGATCGTGCTCAGGTCGAGCTCGCCCCCAATGGCGACTATCGAGGCACCGTCGGCTGCGTCCTCGATGCGGACGCTGAGCGCTGTTGGGTCGCCACCCCCCGGCTGGGGGAGTGGAGCGGCCCCGCTAGACCGCTCCACCCGCCCGCCTCAACGCGCCATCCCCTTCTGGTGCGCAACTCCCCTGGGGGAGACTTCGAAGTTCGGGGAATGTTCGGAGCGCATCAGGCTCAGTACCTTCTCCTCGGATCTGTTCTTCCTTGATCGCCGAGGAAGCCCGACCCTTCCCCTCCCAGGGCGTGCCTCCAAGCATTCCTGTGGACTCGCGGGCCCGGCGGTGAATGCCGGACAATCGCTCTCCTATCCAACTGCGTGGGGTAGTCTAGTTCGACTAGCCGCATGTTCAATAGAACCGGGTAGACGCGAGACCCTGACGAGATCGCGTTTTCCCGCTAGTTGCGCGGGAACGAGTCGCGAATGGGGCGACGAGGGCCGGCGACAACGGATTGTCGACCCGATGAACTCGTCCAAGCCTGACTAAAACGTATCTCCGGTGCCTTCGGACGCCACCGGAGTGCGACACGGCGGCGCGCGGGGTCGAGAGGACGCCACTCGGTCCCGCCGCCGCTATTTCACGCACTGACCTGCGCGACTCAGGGAGCTGGGCCGTGTTGAGGTGCGAACGAGAACTTGCGCTGCCGGCTTCGGGCGTTCCCTACCCTGTGCCGCGCAGTGAGGTGGGCGTCCGGGGACGCCGCACCCACCTCGCGTTCACTCCCCCTAGATGGCAAGGCGACAGACATCCGACGTTCTCCGGGCTCGTCCGCGCACGACGCGGCGGCCGGAGCACCTCACCGAGCAGCGGTCCCGCCCGCCGATCGTCGAGCTGCGCCGGGTCACCAAGGTCTATCCCGGCGGTCACGTCGGGCTCGAGCACGTCAGCCTGCGGGTCGACCGTGGCGAGTTCGTCTTCCTCGTCGGGCCGACCGGCTGCGGCAAGACCACTCTGATCAAGACGCTGATCCGCGAGGTCCGCCCCACCGAAGGAGAGGTGCTGATCGCCGGCCGCGACATCGGCTCGCTCTCCAGCAAGAAGGTCCCACAGCTGCGCCGCCGGATCGGCACCGTCTTCCAGGACTACAAGCTGCTGCCGAACCGGACCGTCTACGACAACGTCGCCTACGCGCTGCAGGTGATCGGCGCCTCGCGTGCGGAGATCCGCAAGAAGGTGCCGGACGCCCTGCGCCTGGTCGGCCTCGCCGACAAGGTGAAGAACTTTCCCGACCAGCTCTCGGGCGGAGAGCAGCAGCGCCTCTCGGTCGCCCGTGCCTTCGTCAATCACCCGCCGCTGCTGCTCGCCGACGAGCCGACCGGCAACCTCGACCCCAACACCTCCATCGGGATCATGCAGGTCCTCTACCGGATCAACCGCACCGGGACGACCGTCGTCGTGGTGACCCACGACCGCGAGATGGTCGACAAGATGCGCCGGCGGGTCATCCAGCTCGACTCCGGTCGCGTGGTCCGCGACCAGGCGGCAGGCACCTACACGTCCGATGACGAGTCCACCCGCGAGTTCGCCAGGCGCGTCCGCGAGGAAATGGGCCTCGACGACGAGAGCCCGGCGTACTGACGTAGGGACGAGGAATGGGCCGAATCTTCTTCTTCATTCGTGAGGGCATGAGGGCGCTGCGTCGCAGCGCCGCACCGAGCCTTGCCGCGATCGTCACCGTGTCGGTGACGGTGTTGCTGCTCGGTGTCCTGATCCCGGTTCTCCAGACGACCAACGGCAAGACCAACGAGGTCCGAGACCAGGTCGGCCTCCGTGTCTTCCTGAACGACGTCGACGCGAACGGGACGCCGGTTGCCACCGGTGGCTCGGGACAGCAGGCGCCGCCCGCCGAGGTCCAGGCGCTGAAGGCGAAGCTAGTGGCGATCCCGCACGTGCAGTCCGTGCAGTTCGTCTCCAAGGACCAGGCCAAGACCATCCTCAGCCAGCGCTTGCAGTCCGAGAACCGTGAGGACATCGTGGCCCAGCTGCCGGGGGCTCACAATCCCCTGCCGGCGTCGTTCAACGTGACGCCGGACGACCTCTCGAACCTGGGCAGCGTGCGCGCGGCGGTCACCCCGCCCGGCGCGAATGGGAAGCCGACCGCGATCAGCCCGCTGATCTCGGACATCGGCGACTCGCGCGACGACGCTCAGAAGATCAGCGGGGCGACCAGCGCGATCCGCTGGGTCCTCGCGGTGGTCGCCGGGCTGCTGCTGATCGCCTCGCTGCTGCTGGTCGCGAACACGATCCGCCTCTCGATCTACGCGCGCCGCCGCGAGGTCGAGGTGATGCGGCTCGTCGGCGCGACCAACTGGTTCATCCGCTGGCCGTTCATGGTCGAAGGCCTCGTCTGCGGGCTGCTGGGGGCGGCAATCGCCATTGGCTTCCTCTTCCTTGGTAAGACGGTGATTGTGGATCCGCTCAAGAACAACTTCAACCTGATCAACTCCGGGGACACCATCGGCTTCGCCAGTCTCGCGCTCGTCCTGCTGTGCGTGGCCATGGCCGTTTCGGCGATCGGCAGCGGGCTGACGTTGCGTCGCTTCCTCCGAATTTGAGCCGCCGAATACTCGCGGCTGTCGCGGCCGTCGCGGTGGCGCTGGTGGTGGGAATCGTCGTCGGCGGGCAGGTGAACTTCGTCCGCGACGCGGTCGATGACGTCTTCGGCAACCCGGGCGAGAACGCGACGGCCCAGGCGATCGACGTCATCCACGACGACTATTTCCACACCGTCGACGAAGCGGACCTGGAGAACGCATCAATCGGGTCGATCATCGACCACATCAAGAAGCGGTACCACGACCGGTTCTCCCACTACTTCACGCCTTCCGATTACGACCGCTTCAAGCAGGGCGCGCGTCTCTCGGGGGTCGGGATCGCGGTGACCGAGGTCTCGCGAGGGCTGCGGGTCGCAACGGTCTACAAGAACACCCCCGCCCGGGAGGCGGGGATCCAGCCCGGGGAGATCATCACCGGAGTCAACGGGCAGTCGATCGCCGGAAAGGATGCTGACGCGGTCACCAACCAAATCAGGGGGCCGGCCGGGACAAAGGTCACCCTCACCATCCTCGGCCGGGACGGGAAGAGCCGTGAGGTGACCGTAACCCGTCGCGAGGTCGAGGTCCCCCAGGTCGCGGGCCATCTGGAGGACGTCGGCGGCACCAAGCTCGGCTACGTGCGGCTCGCCGGATTCTTCCCCGGCGCGCACGCCGAGCTGCGCAAGGAAGTCGAGCAGCTCTATTCGCAGGGCGCACAGGGGATGGTGCTCGACCTCCGGGGGAACGGCGGCGGCCTGCTCACGGAGGCGGTGCTGGTGTCGAGCATCTTCGTCCCCGACGGCACGATCGTCTCGACGCACGGGCGCACCCAGAGCACCAGGACCTTCGATGCGACGGGCGATGCGCTGCCGCGCCATCCGATGGTCGTCCTGATCAACGGCGACACCGCGTCCGCCTCGGAGATCGTCACGGCCGCGCTCGAGGAGTCGGGCCTCGCGACCGTGGTCGGGACAACCTCCTTCGGCAAGGGCACGTTCCAGGAGGTGATCCCGCTGAACAACGGCGGCGCGCTCGACCTCACGGTGGGGGAGTATCTGACTCGTGACGGGACCTCGATCAACGGCACTGGGATCGCCCCGCAGGTGAGGGCGAAGGACAACCCCAAGACGAAGCCCGACGAGGGCCGCGCGCGAGCGCTCCAGGTGCTGGCCCAGCAGCTCTGACCCCGGCGCCCGCAGCCGAGAGGCGCGTCGTCCTCGTCTCCAAGCGGGGTCGGTTCCTGGTCGGCGAGTTGCTCTTCGAGCGCGGGGGCCGCGTTGAGCTGGGCGGTGGGCGCCGGGCTGCGACGCCCGGGCGGATGGCACTGGTCGAGCTCGGCCAGGGCCGCGGCCGGGCCAGGGTCGTCCAGGAGCTCGGCGATCCCGGCCTGGCAGCCGACGTGATCGAGGCGGTGCTCGCCGATCGCGACGTGCGGGTCGGCTTCGGGCGCCGGGTAGAGCAGGAGGCCGCCGGCGCGGCGACCTCGGCCCGTGATCTCGACTTTGATCGCCGCGACATCCGCGATCTCCCGACTTTCACCGTCGATCCCGCGAGCGCCCACGACTTCGACGATGCGGTGTCTGCGTCGAAGACGAAGCGCGGTTTTCGCCTTTGGATTCACATCGCTGATGTCGCCGCGCACGTTCGCCCGGGCGGCGCTCTCGAGAAGGAGGCTCGCCGCCGAGCCAACTCCACCTACGTCCCGGGTCGTGTCGCGCCGATGCTGCCACAGGTCCTCTCGAGCGACGCCTGCAGCCTGGTCCCCGATCAGGACCGGCTCGCGGTCACCTCCGAGATCGAGATCTCGGAGACCGGCGAGGCGCTGTCCGCGAATTTCTACCGCAGCCTGATGCGCTCGGATTCCCGCCTCAATTACGAGCAGCTCGACGAGATCTTCGGCGGCAGGGCGAGGCCGCCGGAGCGGATCGCCGAGCCGCTGGCGATTGCCCGGGAGGCCGCCGCGGCCCTGGCGGGGCGCCGGCCACGCTCCTCGCTCGACGTGGGGAGTTCCGAGCCCGAGTTCCG
>DATDKQ010000292.1:0-3711 GCA_036519915.1 Solirubrobacterales bacterium
CGTCGGGGGCACCTGCGCGGAGGCGTCGGTCCGCCTGTACTCGCTACGCGCGATGCAGAGCGGCGAGCCCGTACTGCTTCGCATCCTGCCCGGCGCCGCGGAGGGCCAGCCCGAGGCCGAGGAGGGCTCCGTGACGGTCAAAAACCCCTGCCTGAGCGGCGGCGCGCTCGAGGTCTTCCTCGAGCCGCACCTGCCGGCGCCGACCATGCGGGTCGTCGGCTCGGCGCCGATCGCAATCGCGCTTGCGGACCTGGCGGGCCGCGTGGGATATGCCGTCGAGTCCGGCCAGGCGGACCTGGCGCGTCCCGCGCCGGACGACGCCGCGGTGGTCGTGGCCTCACACGGTCACGACGAGGAACGCGTACTCACCGAAGCGCTTCGGGCCGGAGTCCCCTACGTGGCCCTGGTCGCCAGCGAGGTTCGCGGCCGCGCCGTGCGCGAGTCCCTCGACCTTTCCGAGGAGGAGCGCGCCCGGCTGCACACGCCGGCTGGACTCGAGATCGGCGCCGAGATCCCGGAGGAGATCGCGCTCGCGATCCTCGCGGAGATCGTCGCGCTGAGGCCGGAGGGCGACGCAGGCCGGGCGCCGAGGCGGCGGGCCACAGGGATCGAGGCGGCGCCTACCGACGCTCCCGAGCCGGACCGAGCCGCGCCGGCGGCGGTTGGCCTCTCGACGGAGATCGCAATCGACCCGGTCTGCGGCATGGAGGTCGCGGTCAGCGAGGCGAGCATTCAGCTCGAGCGGGATGGGGAGCTCCACTACTTCTGCTCCGAGGGCTGCCGAGACACCTTCAGCGCCCAGGGCGTTCCGGATGGCGCGGCGCACTGATCCGTTCGTCACCGGTCTCGTGCTCGCCGCGGGCGGCTCCCGGCGGCTGGGCGAACCCAAGCAGCTGCTGCCGTACGGCTCGGGCACCCTCCTCGACCATTCCCTCGAGACCGCCCGGGCGAGCGGGTTCGACCAGCTGATCGTCGCGATCGGGGGCGGCTCGGGAGAGGTCCGCAGCCGGGTCGATCTCTCAGAGGCCCAGGTGGTGGAGAACCCGGACTTCGGAGAAGGCTGCTCGTCCTCGATCGCCGCCGGCCTCAGCGCGCTCGATCCGCGCGCCGAGCTGCTCGTCCTGATGCTCGGCGACCAGCCCGGCGTGACTCCCGCCACGGTCCGCGCGCTGATCGCGGGCTGCGGCGAGGGCACGGTGCTCGCCGCATGTCTCTACGACGACGGCCGCGGCCACCCGCTGGCCTTCGGCAGGGGCGCCTTCGATGACCTGCGGGAGCTGCACGGCGACAAGGCCGTGTGGAAGCTGATCGAGCGCCGCGCCGACGAGGTGGGCGAAATCAGGGTCTCCGGCCCGATCCCGCGCGACATCGACACTCGGGCGGACTACGAGGCGGTCCTGGCGGAGTCAGGGAGCTCCGCATGAGCGACGCAGTCCGCGCCGGCGCCGAGAGCCCCGTGAGCGCCGCGGTACCCGACATCGAGTCGATCAAGCGGAGACTCGACGCCGTCGACTACCTGGCGGATGATGGCCTCGCCACGGCGCTGTTCCTGTCGCTGCGGCTGCCCCAGCCGCTGCTGCTCGAGGGCGAGGCGGGGGTCGGCAAGACGGAGGCGGCCAAGGCCCTGGCGGCCGCACTCGGAACCGAGTTGATCCGGCTGCAGTGCTACGAGGGCATCGACTCCTCGGAGGCGCTGTACGAGTGGAACTACCCACGCCAGCTGCTCCGGATCCGCTCTTCTGAGGCCAGCGGCGCCGACTTCGCCGAGGAGGAGCTCTTCGGCAGGGAGTTCCTGACGCCCCGGCCGCTGCTCCAGGCGATCCAGCACGAGGGGCCGCTGCCCGCCGTCCTGCTCGTGGACGAGCTCGACCGGGCCGACGACGACTTCGAGGCGTTCCTCTTCGAGATGCTCGCGGAGTCGAGCGTCACGATCCCGGAGATCGGCACGATCCGGGCCACGCACCCGCCGGCCGTGATCCTGACCTCTAATCGCACGCGCGACCTGCACGACGCGCTCAAGCGCCGCTGCCTGTACCACTGGATCGACTACCCGAGCCCGGCGCGCGAGGTCGAGATCGTCCGGCGCCGCGTGCCGGGGACGGCGGAGGAGCTCGCGGCCGAGGCGGCGGAGGCGGTTCGCCGCCTGCGCTCGAGCGACGTCCAGAAGCCCCCGGGAATCGCGGAGACGATCGACTGGGTCGCGGCCCTCGAGCTGCTCGGGGTGGACCACCTCGATGCTTCGGCCGCCGAGCGGACCCTGGGCTCGGTGCTCAAGTACCGTGACGATCAGGAGCAGGTCACGGAGCAGGGGCTCGATCGGCTGGTGGGCACGGATGCCTGAGGAGGGAAGACACCGATGAAGGACGTCATGGAGGTCGTCGGGGATTGGGTCGGTGCCGGCGATCCGGTCGCGCTGGCGACTGTCGTCGACACGAAGAAGTCGGCACCGCAGCCGCCCGGGACAAAGATGGCGATCAATGAGGCCGGCAGGATGGCGGGGGCGGTCTCCGGAGGATGCGTGGAGGGGCAGGTCGTCCAGGTGGCCGAGGGCATCCTGAGGGGCGACGCCCCGCAGCTCCTCGAATACGGGATCGCCGACGAAGACGCCTGGGACGTCGGGCTGCCCTGCGGCGGTGAGATCTCGATCTGGGTGGAGACCTATGACGACGGCGGTCTGGACGGCCGCTTCAGGGAGCTGGGTCTGCAGGGTGGGCGTGGAGCCCTGACCACCCTTCTGGAGGGCGCAGAGGTCGGCGCGAAGCTGCTGCTGATGGAAGATGGGACGCGCGAGGGCTCCCTGGGGGACCCCGAGCTGGACGAGGCCGCCATGGAGAGGGCGGCGTCGGCGATGTGGTCCGAGCGCAGCGAGCTCTACGAGCACGATGGGCAGACCCTGTTCGTCGATGTAGTCGCGCCACCGCCCCGGTTGATCATCTTCGGCGCGGTGGACTTCGCCGCCCAGCTGGCCGCCGCGGCGAAGCTGGCCGGCTGGCGCGCCTTCGTGGTTGATCCGCGCAAGCGCTTCGCGACCGCCGACCGCTTCCCAGAGGCCGAGCGGGTGATCGCGGCATGGCCCGACAAGGCCCTGGACGAGCTCGGCGGAATCGACCGGGCGACCTCGATCGCGGTGCTCACCCACGACCCCAAGCTCGACGACGCCGTGCTCAAGATCGCCCTTCGCTCCGATTCCCAGTACATCGGGGCCATGGGCAGCCGGCGGGCCCAGGAGAAGCGTCGCGAGCGCCTGGTCGCCGAGGGCGTGACTGATGAGGAGCTTGGGCGCCTGGCGGCTCCGATCGGGCTCGATATCGGCGCCCTGACCGCGGCGGAGACCGCGATCTCGATCATGGGCGAGATCACGGCCGTGCGCCGGGGACGCGAGGGCGGGCGGCTGAAGACCGTGAAGGGTCGAATCCACGACGCGGTCTCCGATCGCGAGGCGGCGCCGGCAGGGTGATGGACATCTTCGCTGTCTTCACGCCACTGCTCGGACACGTTGCCGGTATCCCGGTCGAGGAGACGCTGCCTGGCGTGCTCGCCGTCGGGGCCGTCGGCGTGCGCCTCGCGACTGAGTGGCTTCGGCGCCGGCTCCGTTGGCGCTCCACGGGAGAGAAGGTCGCCGGACGCGGGAGCCGCCCCGGATGACGCGGCGGGAGCCCCTTCGCGACGGTCACGGCCGCCTGATCGGCGACCTGCGTCTCTCGGTGGTGG
>DATDKQ010000293.1:0-3291 GCA_036519915.1 Solirubrobacterales bacterium
GGAGGCGCCCGCCGCGCGGCCGACAGGATCGCCGAGCTCGAGGAGGAGACGAGGAGGGCGGGCTCCGAGGACCTCAGCAAGAAGGCGGAGGAGATCGCCGCCACCGGGCACAAGATCGGGGGGATCACGGTGTTCGTCGGCCGCGGGGAGGACGCCAACCAGCGCACGCTGCTCGATCTCGCTGACCGGATCAAGTCCCGGGCGGGCGCGGCGGCGGTCGTCCTCGGCGGCGCCGGGGACGGCAAGGCAGCGCTGGTCGCCAGCTTCAGCAAGGAGGTCACCGACTGCGACCTCTCGGCCGCCGACGTGATCAGGGAGGCCGCGCAGGTGATCGGCGGCGGGGGAGGGGGTCGCGAGAACGTGGCCCAGGCCGGCGGTCGCGACCCGGCCAAGCTCGACGAGGCACTGGCTGCCGCTCGGAAGGCGATCGAGGCCAAGCTCACCTCCTGATGCCGAAGATCGTCGCCGCCGCCTGCGCGGCGGCCATCGCAGCGGCCACGGTGATCAGCGGCTGCGGCTCGTCCGAGAAGATGGTCGGCGGGTCGGCGAGGGTCGTGATGGCGACCCCGCCCGACTATCTCGACCCGCAGCTCGCCTACACGACGGAGGCCGCCGAGGCCGACTGGATCGCCTACACCCCGCTGCTCACCTACCGGCACAAGAGCGGCGCCGACGGGACCGAGCTGATCCCCGGGCTGGCGCAGCGGCTGCCGCGGATCTCGCCGGACGGCCGCAGCTACCGGCTGGCGCTGCGAATGGGACTCGTCTACTCCAACGGCCGGCGGGTGATGGCGAGCGACTTTGAGTACACGATCGAGCGCGCGATCCGACTTGGCTGGCCCGGCAAGCGATTCCTCACCGACAACATCGTCGGCGCCGAGTCGTTCGAGCGCGGCGAGGCGCAGGACATCTCAGGGATCTCGACCGACGACGCGAGCGGCCAGATCACCATCAAGCTCGTCCGGCCCTGGGGGGCGTTCGAGAACGTGCTGGCGCTCCCCGCCACGGGCCTGGTCCCGAGCGGGACGCCGATGCGCGACCTGAGCGCCAGGCCCCCTCCAGGTGTCGGGGCGTACCGCATCACCGACGTCGTGCCGGGCCGCCGCTGGTCGATGGTCAGGAACGACCGCTTCGAGCCGCTCGAGATTCCCGACGTCCCGCCCGGCAGCCTGGAGCGGGTCTCGGTCAAGATCGTGCACAGCCCGGAAGCCGCCGCGGGCCAGGTGCTGGCCGGCCGCGCGGACGGCTACGACCCCGGCGCCCCGCTGCCGGACGCAATCCAGGCCCGTGCGCGTGCGCTGGGGTCCAAGCGCTTCGACATGCTCGGCGTGCCGTCGACGCTCTATTTCTTCCTCAACACTGTTCAGCCGCCCTTCAGCAGCGAGCTGGCGCGGCGCGCCGTGATCACCGCGATGAACCGGCCCTATATGGCGAAGCTCTCGAAGGGCGCCCTGGTCCCGGACTGCTACCTGATACCCGACGGGATCGCGGGGCATCCGACGGCGTCCTGCCCCTACGGCGACGCGGACGACCGGGGCGACCTGAAGGCCGCGAGACAGCTCATGCAGGAATCGGGCAGCGTGGGGCTCCCGGTGGTCGTCTGGGTGGAGGACAGCTCGCCGGAGCGCGCCTACGCGCGCTACTACACGAAGCTGCTCAATCGGCTCGGCTTCGACGCCCGCACCAAGACGGTGCCGACGGCACAGGACTTCGGCAGGGTGGGCACTGGCCGGACCGAACCGCAGACGGGCTTCGCCAGCTGGTTCAACGACTTCCCCAACCCGCTCGACTTCTATTCGGTCCTGGACTCCCGCTTCATCGGGCCGCCGGGAAGTCCAAACGCGGGGCACGTCAACGACCTCTTCATCCAGCAACAGCTCGAGAAGCTCAGCCTGGTCCCGGCGCAGGACCTGGACTCCGCGGCCGGCGAGTGGAGGGACCTCGACGAGTACGCGGCCAAGAAGTCCTACCTGGCCGTGTTCGGGGCGCAGCAGGTGCCGAAGCTGATCAGCGAGCGGGTGGACCCGAGCTCGGCGGTGATCCACCCGCTGTTCCTGAGCGACTGGAGCAGCTGGTCACTGAGGTAGAGCCCTGGGCCGATTCGGCAAGTCCGTACCCGAGGACTGCTCCGAAGTGTTGGCATTGTCTTAAGGAATGCTTGACTTGCCGTTTACGCGGATATATCAATCCGGTTGGGTGCAGCAAAATCCCGTTGGGATTCGGAACAATGACAGGAGGGAACAGGGTGAGGAAGCTCCGCAAGGTTGCGGTTTTGGGCTTGGCGACTGCCGCGGCGGCAACCGTGCTGGTTGCCTGTGGCGGTGGAAGCAGCAGCAGTAGCAGCGGCACGGAGGGCGGTGAGATCAACGGCACCGTGACCTCCTTCCCGGACTACCTCGACCCGCAGCTCTCCTACACGGTCGAAGGCTGGGAGGGGCTCTGGAACGTCTACGTGCCCCTGCTGACCTACCAGCACGGCAATGGCGACGAGACCACCAAGGTCGTACCCGGCCTGGCGGAGGCGCTGCCGACGATCTCTCCCGACGGAAAGACCTACACCCTGACGCTCCGCAAGGGGATGAAGTACTCGGACGGCACGCCGATCGTGGCATCCGACTTCCCCTACGCGATCCAGCGGCTGTTCAAGCTGGACTCCGGCGGCGCGCCGTTCTTCGAGAACATCGTTGGCGCCGAGGACTACGCCAACGGCAAGGCGAACTCGATCAGCGGGATCCAGGCCGACGACAAGACCGGCAAGATCACGATCCAGCTGCTTGATCCGAGCGGCACGCTCAACAACGAGCTCGGCCTGATGTTCGCGGCGCCTGTCCCGAAGAGCACCCCTCTGGACAAGGATCAGACGAACACCCCGCCGCCGGCCAGCGGGCCGCTCATGATCACCAACGTCGACGCGCCGAACAGCTACACGGAGGAGCGCAACCCGCAGTTCAAGACGGTTCAGGCGGCCGGCGCGAGCGATGTGCCGGACGCACACGTCGACAAGATCACGGTCACGCAGAATAAGAACCAGTCGGCTCAGGCGACCGGGATCCAGCAGAACACGAACGATTACATGACCGATCCGCCACCGGCCGACCTGCTGCCGCAGATCGAGAGCCAGTACTCGGATCGGTTCCGCTTCGAGGAGTCGATCAACACGTACTACTTCTGGATGAACAACCGGACGCCGCCGTTCAATGACGTCAGGGTCCGGCAGGCGATCAACTACGCGATCGATCCGGAGGCCCTCAACAGGGTCTTCGGCGGTCGCCTGCACCCGACCCAGCAGAT
>DATDKQ010000294.1:0-4225 GCA_036519915.1 Solirubrobacterales bacterium
ACGTTCGGGTCATCGACCGCCTTGCGGACGAAGCGCTCGACCGAGCTGGTGAAGGAGTCGTACGGATGGTGGACGAGGATGTCGCTCTGGCGCGTCGCGGCGAAGACATCGACCTCGCGGTGGGTCCGGCTGCCCTGCTGAAACTGCGGAGGGGTGACCCCCTGCCAGGGCGGATAGCGGAGCTCGCGGAAGCCCTGAATGGAGTAGATGTCGGTGAGGTCGTCCAGGCCGATCAGCCCTGGCGTCTCGAACACCTGCTGGGGGCCGATGTTCATCGCCTCGACCAGCTGGTCGAGGAGCCTCGGCTCCATCTCCGGCGAGATCTCGAGCCGCACGACCTCGCCGAATCGCCGGCGGCGGACCTCCTCCTCGACCGCCAGCAGCAGGTCGTCGGCCTCGTCCGAGACGTCGTAGTCCGTGTCCCTGGTCACCCGGAAGAGCGAGTGATGGACGATCTCCATACCCGGGAACAGGTCGTCCAGGTTGGCGGCGATCACCTCCTCGAGAGGCACGAGAGTCAGCCCGCCGTCGCCGATCGGGAGGAAGCGCCGCAGCAGCTCCTTCGGCACCTTGACGCGCGCCGCGACCTCCTCCCCCTTCTCGGGATTCCGTAGCAGGACCCCCAGGCTGAGAGACATATTCGAGATGTAGGGGAACGGCCGGCCGCGGCCGATCACGAGCGGGGTGAGCGCCGGGAACACCTGGCTGGTGAAGAGATGCTCGACCTCCTCCCGTTCCGCCTTGTTCGCGCTGGAGAGCGAGATGATCCGGATCCCGTGCTCGGCGAGAGCCGGCTGGATCTCGTCCTCGAAGCAGCGGGTGAGACGCTCGCGCAGCTCGATGGTCCGCTGACGGATCAGTGCGATGACGTCCGCGGGCGCCATCGCATCTGCGCCGCGAGCGTCGATCTTGCCCTCCACGTTCTCGTGCAGCCCGGCGACGCGGACCATGAAGAACTCGTCGAGGTTGTCCTCGTAGATCGCGCTGAAGTTGACCCGTTCGAGCAGCGGGACCCGGGGGTCCTCGGCCAGCTGCAGAACCCGGTCGTTGAAGTCGAGCCAGGAGAGCTCGCGGTTGAAATAGAGGGAGGGATCAGAGAGATCCGGATCCGAGCCGCTTGCCCGAACCGCCTCGGAGACGAGCGTCGCTCCTCCGCCTCCGTCCGCAGCCGGCCCGCTCGATTCCGTCGTGTGGGCTAGCTCGTCGGTCACGCCCTCATCTTAGGGGTGGTGCCTAAGCCGCTCTGACCAGCCTGATGCGGGGCTCCTCCACGGGCTCTGTGACGCGGTCGTAGCCGTCGGCGAGCTGCAGCATCGACGCCTCCCAGGTGCGGGCGCGGGCCGCCTCGCGCCCCTGGCGGCCGAGCTTGGCCCGCCAGGCGGGAGAGTCGGCCAGCTGGAGAATCGCGGCGGCGAGCATCGCCGGCTCGGGCTCACAGAGCCGTCCGGTCTCGCCGTCCACCACGATCGAGGAGGGACCGCCCTCGTCGACCGCGACCACGGGCAGGCCACTGGCCCCCGCCTCGACCAGCACCTGGCCGAAGGTGTCGGTCCGGCTGCAGAAGAGGAAGATGTCGGCGCTCGCGTAGGCACGGGGAAGCTCCTCCCCCTCGAGCCAGCCGAGGAAGGTGGCCTGCTCTCCCAGCCGCTCCCGCAGCATCTCCTCCTCCGGCCCACCCCCGGCGAGCAGCAGGTGCAGGCGAGGATCCGCGGCGTAGGCGCGCAGGAAGGACTCGACGAGCAGTTCGGCCCCCTTCTCGCTGGTCAGCCTGCCGGCGTAGAGGACATTGACCTGCCCTGTATAGCGATCCGGGTCGCGCAACTCGGAATCGAAGCGCGAGGTGTCGACGCCCCTCCCCCAGCGGCCGATCAGAGTCCGGTCCACCCCCAGCCTCGCCAGCGACTCATCGCTCGCGGGACTCGGCGAGAGGACCCGGCGACAGTGGCGGTAGAAGATCGAGAGCGCGGCATCCACGCCCAGCTCGAGCTCGGGCGAGGCGGAGCGCAGCCCGGTGTAGGCGCCCAGCTCGGTGTGCCAGCTGCCGAGTACCGGCAGATCCATGATGCGGGCGATGAGGGCGGCGGCGACGCCGGCCGGCCCCGGGGCCGTCAGGTGGACCGCGTCGAAGCGGCCCTCGGCGAGGGCCTCGACCATCGCGGGCAGGCTGGGCATCCCTATCTCGAGCCCGGCGTAGAACGGCACGTCCACCTCGGCGACCGCCGGCAGTCTGCGGTCGACATTGGGATCCGTACCGATCACCTCGACGTCGTAGCCGGGGACTCCGAGCTCCCGGACCCGCTCGATCGTCCGGGTCACGCCATGGACGCCGCCGATCGCGTCCGCGATCAGGGCGACCCTCTTCGGGCCCTCGGACGGGGTGAGCTTGGCCTTCTCCTTGCCCAGGAAGGCGGCGGCCGGCGCATAGGGGATGGCCGGGATCGCGGCACGAAACAGGTTGCGGCCCGTCTCCATCGCGAGGGCTGAGAGATCGAACGCCTCGCCGCCGCTCGCCAGGCTCTCGAGGGTCTCATCGACCACCAGCCGCAGGCGGCGCTCATGCACCCGCCGGGCCCGCCGCGCCAGTTCGGCGTGGCTGAATCCGTCGGCCTGCATGTGGTCGATCAGGGGGCGTCCCGGCTCGACTTCCACGGCCGCCACGAAGGCCTCGAGCAGCGCCCGGGCGTCCTCGGGGCCGAGGTCGCCGGCGGCCTCGCCGCGCCTCGTGTCTCCCTCCCTCATCACGCGCTCGGCGATCTTGAGCATGGCATCCGGGTCCGGGGCGACGCTGAGGTGGTGGGTGGAATCGGCGTCGGCGAGCAGTAGGGCCCGCGTGGCGAGCGCCATCGCGGCGTGCGCCCACTTGGCCGCGCTTCCCTGTTCGCCGCGGGCCTCAGCGCGCCCCTCCCGGATGTGATGGAGAAACTCTTCCGGCGTGGCCGCGGGGGGCGTCTCGGTGAACGTCCGCCCGATGTCCACGCCGGCATGGTCATCGGAGCCGCCGGTGCCGGTTCCACCGTGCGTCTCGATGTAGATCGCGGCCGGCATGTTGAGCTCGCGCGCGCGGGAGCCATTGCGGGTCTCCCAGACCGGGAACAGCTGCGCGAGCTGTCTGCGGTGCGCCGGGGTGAGTGGCGCCTCGACCGCGTAGAAGGGATGGGCGAGGGAGCAGGCGATCTCGCGGGAGTGGAGGTACTCCGCGCAGGCGTCGAGGTCGCGGTTGTGCTCCTGGAGCCAGGCGTGATCGTCCGGGGTGATCCCGAAACAGAGCAGGTGGACCGCCTGCGGCTCGCCGTGGAACCAGACGGTGAGCTCCTCGGAGATGAAGACGTCGTCGCAATCGGCGATCTCGAGACAGCCGTCGATCGTGTCGTGATCGGTGATCGTCACGAAGTCCATGCCCCGCCGCTTGGCGAGCTCATAGACCTCCTCGGGCGGCGTCGCACACTCGGGCAATCCGAGGCTGCGCTGGATCCCCAACTTCGAGATCTCGGAGGCTGTCGAGTGACAGTGCAGGTCGACCCGGCTGGTCGAAATCGGGTTCATCGTTGACCCCTTCTCGTCGTTCCCTTGTCGTCGTCAGGGTGGCGGTTTGCAGGGAAAATCCCGTTACGAGGTGGTTGTGCCGACGTAAAGAGGTCGTGAACGCGGGCGCTGCCACACTTGCGCTCCATTGGGAGTCGCGTTCGAGAGGGGAGCCCCCGAGGGATCCGTTCGGAGCGGAACCGAGGTGGCCGCCCGGCTGCTGGCGGGCCTGCGGCCCTGGGCCTGCCGCGGCACGGCGCGTGACCAGCTGATCACGCTGACCGAGGGAGTGCTCGTCCACGAGGAACGGGGGGAGCCGGTGACCCTCGGTGACGAGGACGTCGAGGTCTCGTCCCCCTCGCCCGACAGGCTGCTCGTCACCATCGATCCCGCGGAACCGGGCTGGCTGCGCCTCGGCGCAAGCTGGCCGCTGCTCGGCGGCGAGTGCGTCACCGGAATGGGGGCACGCCATGGCCTCGACTTCGACCAGCGGGGCCGCTGTATCCGGCTGGGGGCCGACCGCCGCTACATGGGCCCGGACTGCCCGCCCGAGTTCCTCGAAGACGGCGGCATCCCCCAGGGCGACTACGCCCCGGTCCCCTGGCTGCTCTCTTCCGCCGGCTGGGCAGCCTGGGTCGAGACCTCCGGTCCCGGAGTGGAGCTTGATCTGACGGATGACCGGGTCTCGGTCTCGGTCCGGTCG
>DATDKQ010000295.1:0-3495 GCA_036519915.1 Solirubrobacterales bacterium
ACGACTCGGGTTCCGAGCTGCTTCTCGAGCTCGTCGTCCTCGAGGTTGCTGGTCACGATCAGAGAGCGCTGGCGCTCGTAGCGCTCGTTGATCAGGGCGTAGAGCTGCTCGAGGACCCACTCGGTCTGCTTCTCGACGCCGAGGTCGTCGAGATGGAGCAGGTCGACGCTCGCCAGTCGCTCGAAGAACTGCGCGTAGGACTGCTCGCCGATCTCTGCGTCATAGGTCTGGCGGATCCTGCTGAGGAGCTTCGGGAGTGAGTAGATCGCGACGGAGCGCCCGGACTCGAGCGCCATCCGCGAGATCAGCATCGCCAGCGTCGTCTTCCCGGTCCCGGAGCTGCCGAAGAACCACATGCCGCGGCCGCCGTCGAGATTCTCGTCGAGGCGCTTGCAGTAGTCGCGCACCCGCTTGACCACGAAGGCGTCCATCAGGGTGACGGGCGGGCGGTCGAAGGAGACGCCGCGGAACTTGGGCGGGATGACGGAGTCGATGCCGCGCAGCCGCGCCTGGGACACCATGCGCGAGCGGCAATCGCAGGGACGCGCGACGTCCTCGGGGCCGAGGATCCAGCCCGTGCCGTCACAGATTCCGAGACGGCAGGGTTGGCGCTCACCTGATCGATCCTTGGGGGCCACCTCAGAACTCCTCCGCCTCCGCGATGTCCTGGAGCGGCGGTCCCTCGCCGGCCGGCTGCTCGACCGGCCTCTCGTCGCGGGCCCGGTCGGCGAACTTCGGATAGTGCTCGAGGAAGACCAGGCGGATGGTGCCCACGGGGCCGTTGCGGTGCTTGGCGAGGATCAGCTCCGCGCCTCCCGGGTCCTCCGATTCCTGGTTGTAGTAGTCGTCGCGGTAGAGGAAGCCGACGAGGTCGGCGTCCTGCTCGATCGCCCCGGACTCGCGCAGGTCCGAGAGGATCGGGCGCTTGTCGGGCCGCTGCTCGGGGGCGCGCGAGAGCTGGGAGATGCCGATGACGGGGACGTTGAGCTCCCTGGCCAGAATCTTCAGGCCGCGGCTGAACTGGGACACCTGCTCGACGCGGTTGGCGCGGGAGTCGTCGCTTCGCATCAGCTGGAGGTAGTCGACGATGATCAGCCCGAGCCCCTCGTGGCCGCGGCTGCGCTCCTGGGCGTGCAGGCGCCGCGCCTTCGCGCGCAGCTCGAGTAGGCCCAGATCGGAGGAGTCATCGATCCAGAGCGGGGCGGACTCGAGCTGGTTGCAGGCCTTGACGACCTTCGGCCAGTCCTTGCTCGCGACCTTACCCTTGCGGAGCCGGTCGCTGGAGATCCGAGACTGCGAGCCGATGAATCGGTGGGCCAGCTCCATCTCCGACATCTCCAGGGAGAAGAGGGCGACGGGCTTCTTGTGCTTCATGGCGACGTTCTGGGCGAAGTCGCAGACCAGCGTCGATTTCCCCATGGCCGGCCTGGCTGCGATCACGATCAGGTTGCCGGGTTGGAAGCCGCCGGTCTTGTCGTCGAGGTCGCGGAAGCCGGAGGCGGTGCCGGTGATCTCGGAGTCTCCGCTCGCGAGCTTCTCGAGCTTGTCGATCTCGTCGTGGAGGATGTCGCCGATTTCGCGGAAGTCCTCGGCCTGCTCCTCGTTCGCGACCTGGAAGAGCAGCCGCTCCGCATTCTCGACGAGCGCCCGTGGCTCGCCGTCGCGCTCGACGATCGACTGCTGGATCTGCTTGGCGGCGCCCTCGAGGCGCCGCATCAGCGAGTTCTGCTTGACGATCTGCGCGTAGTGCTTGGCGCTCCCGGGCGCGGGGACCTTGGCCGCCAGGCTGCCGATCACGTCCCGGCCACCGACCTCGTCGAGCTGGCCGTGCTGGGAGAGCGCCTCGGAGACCGTCAGGACGTCGACCGGGTCGGCGTTCTCGTTGAGGCGGATGATCGCCTGGTAGATCGTCCTGTGGCGATCCCTGTAGAAGTCCTCCGCCTTGAGGCGGACGTCGAGCAGGACGGGCTCGATCGTCGACTCGGAGACCATCATGGCCCCGAGAACCGACTCCTCCGCCTCCAGGTTCTGGGGCGGGACGATCGCCGTCTTTCCGTTGGTTGCCAACTGCTCCTCTCTTGCGCAGGGGGCCACCCGACCTGGCGGCCGAGTCTCCTCTCCAAGTCTGGATACGACCTCGGCGGATTCCCATTCGCCCCGAAGTGGAACTAAATCCGCGCGACCCTGGCTAGAAAACCACAGGCGGTCCGCCACCGCAGGCGAGTTCAGGCTATTTGCGCCGCTATTCCTTCGCCTCGGCGACGATCGTCTTCACCGACGCGGTGACCCCGCCGCCGACCTCGACCTCGACCATGTAGGTGCCGGTCTCCCGGATCGGCTCCTCGAGCCGGATCTTCTTGCGGTCGACCTTGATGCTGCGCGCGGCCTGGATTGCGTCCGCGATCTCGGCCGAGGTGACGGAGCCGAAGAGCTTGCCGTCCTCGCCGGCCCGGTGGTTGATCGTGAGCACCGTCTTGGAGAGGAGCGCGGAGGTCTCGCCGGCGCGCTCGGCGGCCTGGCGCTCGGCCTCGTCGGCGCGCTCGCGCTTGCGCTGGGCCTCCTCGAGGGCGCCCTTCGTCGCCGGCTGCGCCAGCTTGCGAGGCACGAGGTAGTTGCGGAGGTATCCGGGGGAGACGTCGATGGCCGTGCCGGCCTCGCCGAGGCCCTCAACGTCCTTGAGCAGAACCGCCTGGGCCATCGGCTCAGCGCTCGCCGACGTACGGCAGCAGAGCGAGCTCGCGGGCCCGCTTCACCGCCAGGGCGAGCTGCTGCTGGTGCTTCCGGGAAAGTCCGGTGACGCGGCGGGAGCGGGTCTTGCCGCGGTCGGAGATGAAGCGGCGCAGGAGGTTCAGATCCTTGTAGTCGATCGCCTCGGCGTTGATCCGCGTGTACTTGCGCGGCCGCCCGCGATCGCTCAGGCCGCGACGCCTGCGGCCGCCGGTTGACTGGGTCTGTCGTTGCTGTCGCGCCACGAAGGGCGCGAATGGTAGCTAGAAGGGAATGTCGTCGTCCGAGCCGCCGCCGGAGCTGACTCCCGCGCCCTCGAAGTCCGAGGTGTCGGCGGGCACATCCGACTTCGGCTGGAAGCCGTTGCCGCCTCCGCCACCTGGATTGTCCGAGCGAGAGCCGAGGAACTGGACGCTGTTGGCGATGATCTCCACCGCCTGACGCTTGGACCCGTCCTGCGCCTCCCATTCGCGCCAGTCGAGACGTCCCTCAACGGCGACCGGGCGGCCCTTGGAGAGGTACTGGGCGCAATTTTCGCCCTGCGCGCCCCAGACGGTGACGTCGAAGTAGTTGGGCTTGTCGACCCACTCGCCGCTTTGCCCGTCCTTGCGGCGGCTGTTGACGGCCACTCGAAGCTTGCAGACGGCGGTCCCGCCGGGGGTAGAGCGCAGCTCGGGGTCCTTGGTCAGATTCCCGGTAATGACGACGACATTCACGTTGCTGGCGGCCACTTGATCAGCTCCTATTCCTTTCGATTCCGAACAGCGA
>DATDKQ010000296.1:0-2892 GCA_036519915.1 Solirubrobacterales bacterium
CGAGCTGCGCGTGATGAGCGTCGGCCAGCGCATCGAGATCTACAAGGAGGCCGGGGACCCGCGGGACTTCGTCGTGCGCTTCGGCCTGGATCAGGTATCCGCCACCCACGCCCTCGGACACACGCGGATGGCCACCGAGAGCCGGGTCACCACCGAGCACTCCCATCCGTTCTCGACGGGCCTCGACCTCTGCCTCGTCCACAATGGCTCCCTCTCCAACCACAACCGGCTGCGCGTCTTCCTACGCGGGCAGGGGATCGAGTTCCAGACCGACAACGACTCGGAGGTCGCGGCCGGATTCCTCACCTGGCGGCTCTCGGAAGGCGACGGCCTGGAGACCGCGCTGGAGCGGTGCCTGACCGACCTCGATGGCTTCTACACCTTTGCCGTCGGCACGGCGGACGGGTTCGCCGTGCTGCGCGACCCGATCGCCTGCAAGCCGGCGGTGATGGCCGAAACCGACGACTGGGTCGCGATGGCCTCGGAGTACCGGGCGATCGCCGCCCTACCCGGCGCCGAGGATGCGCGCCAGTGGGAGCCCGAGCCCGGCCGCGTCTACTTCTGGGAGCGAGCGAAGGTAGCGTGAGCACCGCGCCGGCCGCTCTCGAGTCGGTGGACCTCGCGACTACGACCGTGAGGGAGCTCAACCAGCGGCTCCATGACGCGGGACCGGCGGGCCGGAGCCACTGGCGGGTCGAGAACCCCGAGGGAGCCCACGCGCTGGCCGTGGGGCTGGACGGGGAGCTCGAGGTCGAGATCAACGGGCACGTCGGCTACTACTGCGCAGGGATGAACAAGCACGCGGCCGTGACGGTCGCGGGCAACTGCGGCGTTGGAGTCGCAGAGAACATGATGTCCGGACGCGTCGTCGTCGAGGGCAGCGCCAGCCAGTCCGCCGGGGCGACCGGCCGGGGGGGCCTGCTGGTGATCAGGGGCAGCGCCGCGGCCCGCTGCGGGATCTCGATGAAGGGGATCGAGATCGTGGTCCACGGCTCGATCGGGCACGTCGGCGGCTTCATGGCCCAGAAGGGCGCGCTCGTCGTCTGCGGCGATGCGGGCGAGGGCCTCGGCGACTCCATCTACGAGGCCCACGTCTACGTGCGGGGCGACGTGGCGGACCTCGGTGCTGACTGCGTGGAGAAGGAGATGCGGAGCGAGCACCTGGAGGAGCTCGAGCGCCTGCTCGAGCTCGGTGAGGCGGACGCGAAGGCCGCCGACTTCCGCCGCTACGGGTCCGCGCGGCAGCTCTACAACTTCCAGGTCGACAATGCGGGGGCGTACTGATGACCGAGTTCGACGCCCTGCGCAAGGAGGAGCCCTACGATCCGGAGCTCGTCGATCGCTGGCGACCGGGGTTGCGAGAGTCGGCCCTCTTCGACCGCAACGCCATCCACGAGATCCACCGGATGGCGCGCGAGGGGATCTACGACATCCGGGGCTTCGGCGCGAAGCGCCGCGTGCCTCACTTCGACGATCTCCTCTTCCTCGGGGCGAGCGTCTCCCGCTACCCGCTCGAGGGCTACAGGGAGCGCTGCGCCACGGACGTCACGATGGGCGCCCGCTTCGCCAATCAGCCCATCCACCTCGAGATCCCGATCACGATCGCCGGAATGAGCTTCGGCGCCCTCTCGGCCCCCGCCAAGGAGGCGCTCGGGCGTGGCGCCAGCGCGATGGGTACCAGCACGACCACGGGGGACGGCGGCATGCTGCCCGAGGAGCGCGAGCACTCGAGCAAACTCGTCTACCAGATCCTGCCCTCGCGCTATGGGATGAATCCCGACGATCTGCGCCGAGCCGACGCCATCGAGGTGGTCGTCGGCCAGGGCGCGAAGCCTGGCGGCGGCGGCATGTTGATGGGGCAGAAGATCTCCGACCGGGTGGCCGAGATGCGGGACCTGCCGAAGGGGATCGATCAGCGCAGCGCCTGCCGGCACCCGGACTGGACCGGACCCGACGACCTCGAGATCAAGATCGGCGAGCTCCGGGAGATCACCGACTGGCAGAAGCCGATCTACGTGAAGATCGGGGCCACGCGCACCTACTTCGACGTCGCTCTCGCCGTCAAGGCGGGTGCCGACGTGATCGTGCTCGACGGGATGGAGGGCGGCACGGCCGCCAGCCAGGAGGTCTTCATCGAGCACGTGGGCATCCCGATCCTGGCGGCCATCCCCGAGGCGGTCCGCTCGCTCCAGGAGCTGGACATGCACCGGAAGGTGCAGCTGATCGTCTCCGGGGGGATTCGCTCCGGCGCTGACGTGGCCAAAGCGCTCGCGCTTGGCGCGGACGCGGTCTCGATCGGGGTCGCCGCAATCGTCGCGCTCGGCGACAACTCCCACCGCTTCGAGCAGGAGTACGAGCGGATCGGCACCGCCGCCGGCTTCTACGACGACTGGCACGAGGGCCGCGACCCGGTCGGGATCTCGACCCAGGACGACGAGCTCGCCAGCCGCTTCGACCCGGAGCTCGGCGGCCGCCGGATAGCGAACTACCTGCGCGCGATGGTCCTGGAAGCCCAGACGATCGCGCGGGCGTGCGGCAAGTCCCACGTCCACAACCTGGAGCCCGAGGACATGGTCGCGCTGACAGTCGAAGCGGCGGCGATGGCCAAGATCCCGCTCGCCGGGACCGACTGGGTGCCCGGGCGCTCCTCCGACTCCGATCCAGACGGCAACCCAGCAGGAGGCTGATCAAGATGGCGAAGATCGTTTGTGTTCTCTACGACGACCCGGTGGACGGCTACCCGCCCTCATACGCGCGGGACGACATCCCCAAGATCGAGAAATACCCAGACGGGCAGACCACCCCCACACCCAGCGCGATCGACTTCTCACCGGGCGAGCTGCTGGGCTGCGTCTCGGGCGAGCTGGGCCTGCGGAAGTTCCTCGAGGACGC
>DATDKQ010000297.1:0-2255 GCA_036519915.1 Solirubrobacterales bacterium
CAGCCGATCCAGATCAGCCCGAAGACGACGGCGAAATCGAGCACGCCCGACCACGAGACGTCCTCCGCGAGCGTGTGCGCTATCTGGCCGACCAGCACCACGTAGACGAGGTCGTAGAAGAGCTCGAGGAAGCTGACCGTGGCGGTCCTCGATCACCTCGCCGTGAGGCCGGGGCGGCTGCAGGAACCAACGACGCAGCCCCTCGCCCAGCGTCATGGGCGGACCGGCGTTCGCTCCCCGCTCGCTCACCTCGCGTGCCTCCTCGATCGCTCGCTGCGCAACTGTACGTCGTCCAGGATCGGCCTCAGTTGCAGCTGGCGCCAAACCGGTCGGCGACGTGTCTCCGCGAAGCAGCCCGAGGATCTGCCAGGCTAGAACGACAAGCTAGATCGACGCGACTGGATTTGAACCAGCCGAACACATCCCGGCCCGCCGCGGCCGACTGAGGAGGAGAGATGGTTGATCAGGTGACTACGGCCGATGTACGAGCGGCTACGGGAGGATGGTGGCTGCTTCTACTCATCGGCGTGCTCAGCATTGCGGCCGGCGTGACCATCCTCATAAAGCCGGGCGACAGCCTGGCGACGCTCGCGGTGATCGCGGGAATCTTCCTGCTCGTCGACGGGATCCTCGAGCTTGCGGCCTCGCTGATGGGCGGCACCCAGGGTCGTGGATCGATCGCGCTGCTCGGGGTGCTCACCGCGATCGTCGGGGTTCTCCTCATCCGCCACCCCATCCAAGGGATCGCGGCGATCGCGCTGCTGATCGGGATCTGGCTGATTGCTGTGGGTGTGATTCGCATCATCGCCGCCTTCGACCTCTACGAGAACCGCGGCTGGAGCATCTTTGCCGGAGCTGTGGAGCTGCTGGCCGGCATCGTGATCGTCTCCGATCCGAACATCGGCTTCGCCACGCTCGCCCTGTTCGTCGGGATCGCCTTCATCGTCAACGGGATAGGCATGTTCGGCGTGGGATGGAGCCTGCACACGCTCAGGCGAGAGGCCGCCACCCTCTGAGCATCGCTTCGTTCTGCATCGAGAGAATTTGCACCCTGCGGGCGAACTTGTTCCCTAGCGGTACCACGGCGGCGGGCTCACAGTCGGGCACGCCGGTCAGGCGAGCCTTCCACGACTGAAAGCTGCTTTCACGCGGAGGGAGGCGCTAGCTCATGCCCGAGCCCTCGCTGCAGATGCTCTCAGTCGGTCTCGAAGTCGGGAGTTGGACGCACAGTTCGACGCACGGTTTGGATCCGGACCGCTCCGTTCTCGCTACCCATGGGTAGCGAGAACCCGGGGCGCGGCCGCGCTGGTGGTGCCGCTCCACAACGACGCCGCCGACAAACCCTGTCTCTAGCCGGCTATCGGCGCCGGGCTCTGTTCGACCGCCCTCCGCCGCACCGCACCCGGCGAGTCGCCGATCACACGCTTGAAGGCACGGCTGAACGCGGCCTCGGAGCGGTAGCCGAGACGGTCGGCGAGCTCGCCGACCGTTGCGCCCTCTTCGGTCAGCGCGTCCACCGCGACGTGCATGCGCCACCGGGCGACGTAGCGCATGACAGGCTCGCCGACCAGCTCGGTGAACCGGGCTGCGAATGCCGAACGGGACATCGCGAGCTCGTCGGCCAGCGAGGCGATGGTCCAGTCGCGCGCCGGTTCACGGTGAATGAGCGAGATCGCCCGCCCGATCTGCGGATCCTGGAGCGCGCCCAGCCAGCCGCGCCGGGCGGCGGGGTCAGTGTCCATCCAGGCCCTAATCGCCTGGATCACCAGGATGTCGCCGAGCCGCGTGATCACTGCCTCACCCCCGGGTCGCAGCTCGCCGGCCTCGGCGGCCATCAGCCGGAGCGTGCTGTCCATCCAGTCCAGCCTGGGTGAACTGGATGCCTCGATGTGGATCACGCTCGGCAGAGTCCGGATCAGGTTCTCGGCGGCAGGGTGCTCGAAGCGGACGGCTCCGCAGATCAGGCCTGTAGGGGCGCCCCCCTCGCCGTGCCGGAGGATCTCGTAGCGGTCGCTGACCAGCTCACGCTCGAGGTCGAGGATGCCCGGCGCAGGTGCGCCGGCCTCACTGCGGAGGACGTGTCCCTCCCCATGCGGGACGAGCGCCAGGTCTCCAGGCTGAATCCATGAGGCCTCCTCGTCGTCAACCGTCTCGAGCCAGAGCCGGCCCGAGGTGACGACGTGGAACCAGATGTACCCGGGCATCGGCGGAAGCGTGAGGCCCCATGGTGCGGTCAGCTCCGAACGGCAGTAGAA
>DATDKQ010000298.1:0-3124 GCA_036519915.1 Solirubrobacterales bacterium
ATCGACCTGGGTGATCGTCGCGTCGTTCCCCAGCTCGGGTGTGTTGTCCGGACCGGGCTGGATCGAGACATAGCGGTTGGCGATCCCCGAGAGGGAGGTCGCGCGGATGATCGCGGAGGTGCCTTCGTGGAGGGGACGGTCAACCGAAATGTCGACCTCCGCCTGCCCGTTGTCGATCAGCGTGACGTCGTCGACGCTCCCGACCGGGGCGCCCCCGATCAGGACCTGGTTGCCCTTGACGAGCTGGCCGCCGGTCTCGAAGACGAGCTTGTATTGATTTGAGTTGCCGCCGCTCGAGAGCAGCAGGACAACGATCGCGACCCCGATCAGGACCACAGCGATGATCGCGGCGATGCGGCTGAAGCCGCGCCCTCTCCTAACGCGCGTGGCCCGCCTCGAGGCGGCCCCCTCCCCAGGCGTCATCGGCGCCTCGCCTGCCGGCGATTGTCCGGATGCGCGCCTCGAGCCTCCGTTCGGGTCCCTATGACGGTCCCTTCTTCCAGCAGCTCCTCACCTGCGTCTCAGCAGCCTTCCTCTCCTGCCGCAGCAGCTCCGCAGCGATCCTATCTAGGACCCCAGCCGCGCAATGGGTAATTGGCCGTAGTTCCGAGCGGTTAACGGGTGCTTAATCGGGACGATTTCGCCCCTTTACAGCGGTTCCCTGCGCGGGCTCAGCCGGAGGCGGGCTCTTCGAGCTCCACTGGCGCGCCGTTGGCCGTCAGCTGCACGTCGATGTTGCCCCGCGTCGCATTGGAGTAGGGACAGACCCGGTGCGCATTGCGAACCAGTTCGGCGGCGGTGTCCGGGTCAGTCACCGAGGGCAGGGTGACCGCCAGCTCGACGGCGAGAGTGAAGCCGCGCTCGGGCGTCGGCACGAGCATCACCTTGGAGTCGATCGCGGCGTCAGCCGCCTCTGCGGGGTCCTTCCGCCGCTGGGCGACAGCAGTGAGCGCGCTCTCGAAGCAGGAGGCGTAGCCGACGGCGAAGAGCTGCTCGGGGTTGGTTCCCTCGCCCGGCCCACCCAGCTCGGCGGGCGGGCGGAGGTCGACCTCGAGGTTGCCATCGGAAGTACGGCCGTGGCCATTGACGCGGCCACCGGTGGTGTGGGCCTCGGCGGTGTAGAGCACTCGCTGGTTCGCCGTCGCCACGAATCCAGCTTTGCACACCGAGTTGGTGAGACGAAGAAAAAAAGCCCCGCTTCCGCAGGGCTTCCGAGGCACCGCTACCGGGATTCGAACCCGGGTTTCCGGACTGAGAATCCGGCGTCCTAGTCCCCTAGACGATAGCGGCGTGTAGGTGACCGGCTCGTGAGTGTAGCCACGCCCGGGCTAAGCTTCGCAGGCCCGCGGCTGTGGCGGAACTGGTAGACGCGCAGGCTTCAGGTGCCTGTGTCCTTCGGGACGTGGAGGTTCGACTCCTCTCAGCCGCATGACCAGGGGGAGGAGCCTAGGCCGGTGCCCGATCCAGCGATTCGAGCGGCTCCGGGCGACCCAGCGCATAGCCCTGCGCCTCGTCGACGCCGAGGTCCTGGAGCAGCTGCAGCGTGACCAGGTCCTCGACACCCTGCGCGATCACCCTCTGGCCGCTCGCGTGAGCCTTCGCGGCCGCGTTGCGGGCCTTGCGTCGCCGCCGGCCATCGTCGGCGAGTCGGTTGACGAAGCGCGCGCCGAGCTTGACGAAGTCGAGCGGGAGCCGACTGAGCAGCACCGAGCCGCGGCCGCCCCGGACGTAGCCGTCGAGGGCGATCCGGCAACCCAGCTCATGGACGGCGTGGACGAACCCCTCCCCCGCCTCGGCCTCGACCACCAGCTGCTCCTCGCTCAACTCGAGCACGAGATCGCCCGGGTCGGCGCCCGTCTCCCCGGTCCGGTGTCTGATCAGCTCGAGCAGCGGGTCGTCCAGCGATCGCACGCTCAGATTGAGGTCCACCGGGTGTCCGGCGGCGGCGACCTCGATCGCCCGCCCCGCGACCCAGCGGTCGACCTCCCGGATCGAGCCGAGCTCCTCCGCGGCGAGCACGAACTCCCCGGCGGGGGTCAGCCCCTCCCCGTCGACCATTCGCAGGAAGAGCTCGTGGCGCACCGTCTCCCCGCTCGCCACGTCAACGATCCGCTGCGCGTGCAGGACGAAGAGGTCCTTCTCGAGGGCCTCTCCGATCCTGCGCGACCAATTCTCCCGTCGCGCCCCCGCATTACTCCCCTCACTCCCTGGCCCCGTGCCCCTCACGTCGGCCATGACAAAGGATGCCCGCACCCGGACCTGCCTCGCAACGTGTCGAAGTACGGGACCAGGCTGGGTGAGAACTACGGAGCTATCCGAGGTGACGAAGCGCCGAGCGGGCCGCGTTGTACCCGCCGATCCCGTGCGCCCCGGCGCCAGGCGGAGTCGCGGCGGAGCAGATGTAGAGGCCCGGAGCACCGGTGCTGTAAGGATCGAGCGCGAGCCTCGGCCTGAACAGAATCTGAACCGGGGTGTTGGCGCCGGTGATGATGTCGCCGCCGACGTAGTTCGCGTTGTAGGCCACGAGATCCGCCGGCCCCCTCACGTGGCTCGCCACGATCCGCTCGCGGAATCCCGGCGCGAACCGCTCGACCTGGCTCAGGATCGCTTCGCTCGCATCCCCCGCGTAGCCGCTCGGCACGTGCCCGTACACCCAGAGCGGATGCAGATCGCCCTCGGACCGCTCCGGATCGGCCAGGTACTGCTGTCCGACCAGCACGTAGGGCCGCTCCGGCATCGAACCCCGGTTGGTGGCCCGTTCCGCCGCCACGATCTCCTCGAAGCCGCCGATGACGTGAACGGTCCCGGCCCTGCGGCAGGCCTCGTTCGTCCACGGCACCCCACCCTCGACGGCGAGGTCGAGCTTGAACGCCCCCGGCCCGTACCGGTAGCGCCGGTAGGCCCGCGCCACCCGCGCCGGCAGCCGCTCGCCGGCGATCTCGGCCACCGCCCCCGGCGCGAGGTCGAAGACCACCGCATCCGCCCCGCCCAGCTCCGACAGGTCCGAAACCGGCATGCCCGTCTCGATCGTCCCTCCGTGCGAGCGAAGCACCGACGCCAGCGCCTCGGTGATCGCCTGCGAGCCCCCCTTCGCCACCGGCCAGCCGAAGGCGTGACAGGCGCT
>DATDKQ010000299.1:0-4244 GCA_036519915.1 Solirubrobacterales bacterium
CACATGGGCGGAGTGGTGGTCGCATCGGGCGGCCGCGAGGTGGCGCGGGTGCTCGAGCCGGTCTACAGGGCGCTGGAGCTGGAGTGGGACCCCGCGACGTCGGGCAGCGTCGCCGACGAGCTCGGCCGCGAGGTCGATGTCGGCGAGCTCGAGGAGGCGCTGATCGCCGAGCTCGCCAAGCGCTACGAGCTGGTCGACGCCGAGCTCGACGAGGAAACGGTGGAGACCGCCGCCCGCAGTTTGGAGGCGGCGGACGCCGCTTAGCTCCGCAGCGGCGTCTCGACCAGACTCTGGCGCAGCTCCTCGACAGAGGTGAAGAGCTCGCGCGCGCCCGCGTCGCTCAGCTCCTGCTCGGAGAACCCACCTGTCAGTACCGCGAGCGTCTCGACGCCGGCGCGGTGCGCCGCTTCTACGTCCCAGACGGTGTCCCCAATCAGGGTCGCCTCTTCGGGCCGCCCTCCGACCTTCTCCAGGGCCGCGTGCACGAGGTCGGGCTCCGGCTTGGTCCGCTCGACGTCGTCGGAGGTGGTCCAGGCGTCGACCATCTCGGCGGCCTCCAGCAGCTCGAGGTAGTGCTGCACCTCCCATTCCCTGGCCGAGCTCGCCAGCACCACCGCGTTGCCCGCGTCCTTCAGGTCCTCGATCAGCTGGCGCGACCCCTCCATCGCCTGCACCTCGCCGATCAACTCCCGGTAGAGCTCGGACTCGGCGTCCCGGATGCTGTCGCCGAGCCGCTCCTCCACCTCGTCCCCGGCGAGTGCGGCGACCAACTGGTCGCCGCCCATTCCGATGTGACGGTGGATCCGCCAGACCTGGAGTGTCAGGAAATGGCGCCTGAACGCCCGGAACCAGGCGATCGCGTGGTGGTAGTTCGTGTCGACGAGCGTGCCGTCGACGTCCAGGATGGCCACTCTGGGCATGCGGGTATCGCTTACCCGTGGCTCAGACATTTCCACCTGCGGCTCTGGCCCTGCGGGTCAGGCCGCCGTCGCGGCGCCCCTGAGATTCCACAACCGCTTCTTCTCGTCGAAGGTGAGTGGCTTCCAGTCCTCATCCTCCGCCCGCCACGCGTAGATCCGGACGTCCACGATGCTGCGGACCCCCTCCAGGACCCCGAGCGTGCTGCGTGTATCCGCGTCCTCTGCGAGCGGGAGCTGGGTCATCACATCGACGACCTTGAACCTCAGCGGGCCCCGCGGGGCGGGCGCGGGCTCGGGCCGCTGCGTCGGCTTGGGCGCGATGACCTGGCGGGGGCCGCCGCCGGCGGACCGCCGCTGCGCCTTCTCGAGGGGCACCATCTCGGCTCCGGTGCCCTTCGTCTCCGTATCGAGAACCCAGACCTTTCCCACTTCGCTCCTATTCGCGGACGAACAATCTCCCCTCAATCGAGTCTAGCCACCGGTTGACGGGGTTTCGGCCCCATCCCCTGGGGTATCGAAGGCGGCATGGAGCCACCGCTACCCCTGGTCTGGCCTCGGCTGCGGTCTTCTGTCTGACGGAGGTTTGATGCTGCGTCCTCCGGACGCGGCAGACCCTGTCAGTATCCCGATCGTAAAAGGGGCATCGTGCCAGAGGGAGTCAAACCCGAGATCTCCGTGAAGGCACCGGGGCGGTTGGCCTGGATCTTCGGTTCGTCGCGCAGCGGAAGCACCTGGCTGCTGCGGATGCTCTCGGAGCTTCAGCGGGTGATCCCGGTCGACGATCCCCACATCGGACACCACCTCGGCGTCTGGCGCCCGATTCCACTGGCCTGGGCTACGGCCAAGGATCCGCCGAAGCTCGGCACGCTCGCCGACTTCAAACGGAAGAAACGCGACTACCTCTTCTCCGACCGCTACCGCGATACCTGGGTGCCACAGCTGCGAGACCTGATCAGCGCGCGCTTCGAGGCGCAGGCCGCCCAGGACATCGCCGCAGCGGGCGGCATCGATCAGCCGATCGTCGTCGTCAAGGAGCCCGGCTCCCATGCGGCGGACACGATCATGGACGTCTTCCCCCAGTCATCTCTGATCTTCCTGCTGCGGGACGGCCGCGACGTCGTCGATTCCTGGCTCGACGCCTACAAGGACGGAAGCTGGGCGACCGACGAGGGCGCCTATCCCCTCGATGACACCGGCAGGCCGGCCCTGATCCGCTGGCAGTCGAGCGTCTGGCTGCACCGCACCGAGGTGGTGCAGGAGACCTACGCACGGATCGAGCCCAAGCGCCGTGTCCTGATCCGCTACGAGGAGATGCGGGCAGACCCGGTCGCCGCTCTGGAGCGGATCTGCTCCATGCTCGGCATCGAGGCCAGCCGGGAGCAGCTCGACGAGATTGCCGGGACCCACTCCTTCTCGAGCGTGCCGAAGGCCGATAAGGGCGCCGGCCGCGAGATCCGCCGGGCGGAGCCCGGTGGCTGGACCGACCACATGACCCGCCAGGAGATCATCGAGATGCACGACATCCTGGCCGACAAGCTCGACGAGCTCGGCTACCTGCGCCCCGGAGACATCCCGACCAGGCGCGCCGCGTAGTCCGCCAGATCCCCGTGAGAGACTGCGGGCCGTGAGGCTGCTCGCGTTCAGTGACCTGCATCGCGACCTCGACCAGGCGGCCAGCCTGGCCGAGCGTTCCTCCGAGGCCGACGTCGTGATCGCAGCCGGCGACTTCGCCTCAGTTCACAAGGGGCTCGAGGAGACGATCGAGGCGCTCCGTCCAATCTCGGTCCCGACCGTCCTCGTGCCCGGCAACAACGAGACCGAGGACGCCCTGCGGGCAGCCTGCGAGGGCTGGGACGTCGCAACGGTGCTCCACGGGCAGGACACCGAGATCGACGGCAGGCACTTCTTCGGCCTCGGCGCGGGAATCCCGATCACGCCCTGGGACTGGAGCTTCGACCTGAACGAGGAGCAGGCGGCCGAGCGCCTCGCAGCCTGCCCCGAAGGCGCCGTGCTCGTGGTCCATTCGCCGCCCAAGGGGCACTGCGACACCTCGAGGTCCGGCGACCATCTGGGCAGCAAGGCGATTCTCGAAGCGATCGAAACCAACCGTCCCCCGCTCGCCGTCTGCGGGCACATCCACGAGGCCTGGGGCGCCGAGGACGAGGTCGGCGAAACCAAGGTGATCAACCTGGGACCGAGCGGCCGGCTGATTGACGTCTAGAGTTGCGGCCGTGAACGACTGGGACGACCCGCCCCGCAGCCGTGACGAGTGGCGCGTCGAGGTCGCCCTCGACCGCGACGAGCACGCCGACACCCTCTCCGGGGCGCTGCATGACCTGCGGCTCGACGACGAGGCGCGCAAGCTGCTCGGCGGCAGCTTGATCGTCACCCGCGACGGCCGCTTCATCTTCATCTACGCCTGGCACGACGAGTCGGCCCAGGAGGCGGAGCGCGTCGTCAAGCACATCATGGAGGACGAGGGGCTGATCGGGCAGGTACGGCTGATGCGCTGGCACCCCGTCGCCGAAGACTGGAAGGACGCGGAGGAGCCGCTCCCCGACGACGAGGCGGCAGTGGCCGAGGAGATGCGCGAGAACGAGATTCAGGGCAAGGTGGACGCGAGCTACGGCGAGTACCCGTGGGAGGTGGTGATCGAGCTGCCGCACATCCGCGACACGCACAAGCTCGCCGACCAGCTCCGTGACGAGAGCCTGCCGGTGAAGCGGCGCTTCCGCTATCTGCTGGTCGGCGCCAACACCGAGGACGACGCGATCGAGCTCGGCAAGCGCCTCGAGGGCGAGGTGCCCGAGGGCAGCACCGTCGGCGTCCGCGGCAATCCGGACGACATGCCGCTCCCGACCTTCGTCAACCTCGCCGCCTACAAGCCGGGCTTCCTGCGCGACCTCGGTCTCTAACGAGGAGCGCCGTGCAGGAGAACCTCGCGCCGCGGCGGACATACGGCCGGGACACCGTCGAATTCGCGCGAACGCTGACCTTCACGGACGGGCTGTTCGCGATCGCCATGACACTGCTGGTCGTGGACCTGGCGGTGCCGACCCTGAACGACGCAGCCAGCGTCAGCGAGCTCGCCGACAAGCTCAACGACGACAGCGCCAAGTTCATCAGCTTCTTCATCAGCTTCGCCGTAATCGGCCGCTACTGGCTGGCCCACCACACTTACTTCTCCGCCCTCGCCCGGATGGACCGCAAGCTGATCGCCCTCAACTTGGTCTACCTGGCGTTCATCGCCTTCCTGCCCTTTCCCACCGCGCTGCTCGGCGAGTACTTCGAGAACCCTCTATCCATCACGATCTACGCGGTCAA
>DATDKQ010000300.1:0-10676 GCA_036519915.1 Solirubrobacterales bacterium
CGCAGCTTGAGGGCCTCTACAGCCAGCCTGCCGATCAGCTTGTAAATCACTCCTCGTTCTCCTCTCGAATTCGGTGGGCCAGCCGGCTCTGCATCGTGAAGAGCTCGATGAACCCGGGGCTCGCGTGCTGTGAGAACTCTCCCCCGGATTCGCCAAAAGATGCAAGTGACCGGTCATACAGGGCGTATGGAGAGCTCCGCCGGACCGGCGTCACCGAACCGCGGTAGAGCTTGAGCGCCACCTCGCCCGTGACGAAATTGTTCACCGAGTCCATGTACGCGTCGAGATCCAGGCGCAGCGGCTCCAGCCAGAGGCCCGCGTAGGTGAGATAGGCCCACTGGCTCTCGAGCGCGCCCTTGAAGTTGTTCTGGTGGATCGTGCAGACGAGCTTCTCGAGCTCCCGGTGGGCGGTCATGACGATCGCGGCGGCGGGAACCTCGTAGACGTCCCGGACCTTGAGCCCGACGACCCGGTCCTCGATGTGATCCACGATGCCGACTCCGTGACGCTCGCCGATCTCGGCCGCTCGCTCGAGCAGCTCGACCATCCCAAGGTCCTCGCCATCCAGCGAGACCGGCCGACCACGCTCGAAGCCGACCGTGACGACCTGTGGCTCGTCCGCCGCCTCCTCGGGCCGGGTTACGAGCTGGAAGACGTCGTCGGGTGCCGCCTCGTCGAGGTCCTCGATCGCCCGTCCCTCGGATGAGCGGCCCCAGAGGTTGTCGTCGATCGAATACGGGGAGACATCGGTGCCGCCCTTGACCGGAATGCCGTTCTCTCGCGCGTAGGCGATCTCCTCCTCGCGGCCCATCTGCCACTCCCGCACCGGGGCGATGATCCGCAGCTCGGGATCCAGCGTCGCGATCGTCGCCTCGATCCGGACCTGGTCGTTGCCCTTGCCGGTGCAGCCGTGGGCGATCGTGTCGCAGCCGTGTTCACGCGCGGCCTCCACGGCGAGCTTGCCGATCAGCGGCCTCCCCAGCGCGGTGAAGAGCGGGTAGCCGCCGCCATAGAGCGCGTTCGCCTTGATCGCATGGAGCACGTACTCGTCGGCGAACTCCTCGCGCGCATCGACGAGCACGGTCTCGACGGCGCCGAGCTGCGTCGCCTTGCCCGTGACCACCTCCCAGTCCTCGCCTGGCTGGCCGAGGTTGACGGTGAGCGTGACGATCTCAGCCCCGTAGCGCTCCTGGATCCACTTCAGCATCACGCTGGTGTCGAGGCCGCCGGAGTAGAGCAGCAGCACACGGCCGACCTCCGCGGGGTCTGCCTGGTAGGACGCGATTCGGGGTGCCTGGTCCGCCATCGAGGCGGGAGTGTGGCGGGTTCGCTCGGATCCCGCTGCGAGAATCCCGCCGGTGCAGCGGGCGATACGGATCGTGTCGACGATGCTGATCACGGCGGGGATCCTGGTCCTCGCCGATGCCGGCCTGACCCTCGTCTGGCAGGAACCGCTCTCGGCCGCCTACGGCTCGCTCGAGCAGGGCAAGGCCGAGGACCAGCTCAAGGACCTCGAGGCGCAGTATCCGAGCCCCGCCGACCTGGCCGCGATCGCCGGCGCGAGCGGCAGCGCGGCCAAGGCGCGTATCATCGCCGACCGCTTCGAGCCCCATCTCCAGGAGGGCCATGCGATCGGGCGGATCAAGATTGACCGGATCGGCCTCGACATGGTGGTCGTCCAGGGCACCGACACGTCCTCCCTGCAGAAGGGACCGGGCCACTACAAGAACACCTCATTGCCGGGGCAGCCCGGCACGGTGGCCATTGCAGGCCACCGAACCACCTACCTGGCGCCCTTCCGGCACATCGACCAGATCGAAGACGGCGACGAGATTCGAATCGAGATGCCTTACGCGGCCTTCACCTATTCGGTCCAGAGACATGAGGTCGTCGATCCGAGCGACGTCGGGATCCTCAAGCCGGTGGGCTACGACCAGCTCGTGATGACTGCCTGCCATCCGCCCTACAGCGCCTCCCATCGCTACGCGGTCTTCGCGAGGTTGGCGCGGATCGACCTGTTCGCCGTCAGCGGCGAGGGCCGCTGGCCTACGCCGTAGGCGTAGGCCGTCGACGCCATCGGGCGCCAGGTCAGCAATTGGCGCCTTGTTCACCGTATGGGTGAGTAAGTCGCCAAAAGCGCTGCTTTGCATGGAAAGCAGTACTCCTCGGCGCGATACTCCGCGTGCGATGTCAGAGGAAAACATGGAGATCGTCAAGGAGTTCTCGCAGCGGTTCGCGGATGGAGACCCCGATGTGGGGCGCAACTACTTCCATCCAGAGATCGTCTGGGACACCTCTGCGAGCGGGTTGCCCTCGGCGGGCGTCTACCACGGCCGCCAGGAGGTGGACAAGTTCTTCCGTGAATGGCTCGGCCCCTGGAGGGACTACGAGATCGAATACCGCGAATACTTCGACGCGGGCGACTCGGTCGTATGCGTCTTCCGGCAGGCTGGAACGGGCAAGGGCAGCGGGATCAGAAGCGAGCGCGACTTCTTTGCCCTCTGGTACCTCGAGGACTCGAAGGTCGTCCGCTTCCGTCTGTTCGAGTCGCGCGAGCAGGCCTTCGAAGCCGCGGGACTGGCGGAGTAGTTCAGAAGTACCGCTTCGGACGAAAAAGCGGCGGTCTGCCCGCGGGCGCTAGAGACCGCCCGAGCCGCCGCCGGGCGTCGTGGTCCCGCCGGGGACGCCACTACCGCCGTTCGGCGTGGTCGTCGTGGAAGACGTGGTGGTCGGCGCGCTGGTCGTCGTCGGCTCGGTGAGGGTGGCCGTTCGGGGGCTGCTTGTCGTCCCGGCGCTGCCGGAGTCGTCGCCGGAGTCGTCCGCGGCGACGATGATCAGGGCAACGCCCAGCCCGATCACCAAGGCGATCAGGATTCCCACGATCCAGCGGGTCCTGGTGTCCACGCCGCCGACTCTAGTGGGCGGTCCGGCGGGCTCAGCCCAGCGTGCCGCGAAGGATTCCGAGTGCCTCGTCGACCTCGGATTCGCCGATCACCAGCGGGGGCAGGAAGCGCAGCGTGTCCGCGCCGATCGGATTGGCGATCAGACCCCTGTCGAGTAGGCGCTCCGCCGCCTCGCGGGCGTCGAGCCCGTCCAGGCGGGCACCGACCATCAGGCCCCGTCCCCGGACCTCGGCGATCGCATCGATCTCATCGAGTCCCTCGCAGAAGCGCGTCCCGAGGTCCCGAACGCTCCGGAGCACCCCGGGGTTGTCGATGACGTCGAAGGCAGCCAGGGCTGCCGAGGCGATCAGGGGCCCGCCCGCGAAGGTCGAGCCGTGGTCGCCGCGCTCGAGCACGTCCCCGGCCTCCGGAGAGGCGACGCAGGCGCCGACCGGCAACCCGCCGCCGAGGGCCTTGGCGGTGGTCATCACGTCCGGCCGGACCGGCAGCTGCTCAGAGGCCCAGAGCGATCCCGTCCTGCCCATCCCGGTCTGGATCTCGTCGAAGACGAGCAGCGCTCCGGCCGCGTCGCACGCCTCGCGTGCGGCCACGATCAGCTCGTCCGAGATCACGTGCACCCCGGTCTCGCCCTGGACGGGCTCGAGCATCACCGCCGCGGTGCTCTCCCCGACCGCGTCCCGGAGGGCATCCGGGTCGTCACGCGGAACGGCCCGGAATTCCGGCAGGTAGGGGGCGAAGCTCTCGTTGGTGGCGAGACCGGGCGTCGCCGAGAGCGAGCCCATCGTCCGGCCGTGGAAGGCTCCTTCGAGGACGACGACCTCGGGCTGGGCGATGCCGCGGCCGTGCGCGTGCTTTCGCACCAGCTTGATCGCGCACTCGTTCGCCTCGGTGCCCGAGTTGCACAGGAACGCCCTGCCGCCCAGGCTGGAGCTGGCTAGCCGCTGGGCGAGCAGCACGCCGCCCTCAGTCAGGTAGAGGTTCGAGGTGTGCGTGAGCGTGCCGACCTGCTCGCGAACGGCCTCGACGACCGCCGGGTGGCAGTGGCCGACGGAGCAGACCGAGATTCCTGCCAGGAAGTCGAGGTACTCGTTCCCATCCGAGTCCCAGAGGCGTGCCCCCTCACCGCGCACGAACTGGACGGGCGCCCGTGCGTAGGTCTGCATCACCCAGCGAGCCTCGAGCTCCTGCAGCTCGGCGAGGGATCTCACGCGGTGATCTTCGTGCCGATGCCGGCATCGGTGAACAGCTCGAGTAACAGCGTGTGTGGCCGGCGCCCGTCGACGATGTGGGCCGCCTCCACCCCGCCCGCGATTGCATCCACACAGGCAGCGAGCTTTGGCCGCATGCCCCCATCGATGCCCGCCAGAACCGAGCGCACCTCGTCCGCCGTCGCCGTGGAGATCCGGGACTCGGGGTCGTCGGGGTCACGCAGCCAGCCGTCCACATCCGTCAGGAAGATCGCCTTGTGGGCCGGCATCGCGGCGGCCACCTTGCCGGCCGCCTCATCGGCGTTGACGTTGTAGGAGGCGCCGTCGCGGTCGGTCCCCACGGAGGCGATCACCGGCACGTAGTCCTCCGCGATGTGGTCGATCACGTCGACGTTGACCTTCTCGATCTCACCGACGAAGCCGACGTCCTTGCTGTTCTCGACGGGCCTGACCTCGAACAAGGAACCGTCCTCGCCGCCGAGGCCGACGGCGGGCTGACCGTGGCGGTTGAGCCGCACGAGGATGTCCGAGTTGATCTTGCCGAGCAGGACCATCTTCGCGACCTCGACCGTCTCGGCATCCGAGACGCGCAGGCCCTCGACGAACTTGACCTCCATCCCCATCCGCTCCATGTAATGGGTGATCTCCGGCCCGCCGCCGTGGACGATCACCGGGTTCATCCCCACGTACTTGAGCAGCACGACATCTCGGGCGAATGCCTCCCGCAGCTCCTCGTCGCGCATCGCGGCGCCGCCGTACTTGATCACGATCGTGCGGCCGTGGAACTCGCGGATGTAGGGGAGCGCCTCGAGGAGTGTCTCGACCGACGAGGTCATGTCGTGTATTCGGCGTTGATCCGGATGTAGTCGTGGGTCAGGTCGCTGAAGTAGACGTGGGCGCGGGCCTCGCCGCGGCCGAGGCGGATGGAGAGCTCGGCCTCGGACTGATCCGATGCCAGCTCCGCCGCTCGGATGCGGTCGGGTCCGAGCTCCTCGATCTCTTCCCCGGCGAGCGCCATGCCCGCGGCCTGCGCGATCCGCCCCCAGTTGGAGTCGCGTCCGAAGAGGGCGGTCTTGACGAGGGGCGAGTTGGCGATCGCCCGCGCGACCCGCTCTGCCTCGTCCTCATCCGCCGCGGCGGTGACCTCGACCCGCCCGACGCGACTCGCCCCCTCACCGTCGGCGACGATCTCGAGCGCGAGCTGCAGCAGCACCGCATCGAGCAGGCCCTCGGGCAGCGGAGCACCGGCGGTGCCGGTCGCCTGGAGGAGAACCGTGTCGTTCGTGCTCATCTGCCCGTCGACGGTGATCCGCTCCATGGAGCCTGCCAGGGCCGAGCGCAGGGCCGCGTCGGGATCGGTGACCTCGGCGTCGGTCTGGACGAAGCAGAGCATCGTGGCGAAGCCCGGCTCGATCATCCCCGCACCCTTGGCCTGGGCCGAGACCGTCACCCCGCCGGCGCGGAGCGTGCAGCGCTTCGGGCCCCTGTCGGTGGTCATGATCGCCTCGGCGAAGTCATCGGCGCCGGTTGCCGAGAGTCCCTCGACCGCCTCGAGCACGCCCGTCGTGACCGCCTCGATGTCGAGAGGTACGCCGATCGTGCCGGTCTCGGCCACGGCCACTGTCCTCGGATCCACGTTGAGCGCCTCGGCCGCCGCGTCCCGCATCGCCAGGGCGTCGCGGTATCCCTGCTCACCAGTGGCCGCATTGGCGTTGCCGGAGTTGACCGCGACGGCCCGGATCGCGTTCTCGTCGCAGTCGTCGCGGCAGACGCGGACGGGGGCTGCCGCCGCCGCGTTGCGGGTCAGCGCGAGCGCCGCGCGCACTCCCGGCTCGTCACAGGTCACCACGCCGACATCGGTCCCGCCACCGCCCTTCAGCCCGCAGGCCACCCCCGCCGCGCGGAAGCCCGGCGCGAGCTGGGCGGGATCGAGCTCCTCGACACCATCGGGTGGATCGACCCAGCGCGACGCGAAGAAGGTCCTGATCGCGGGACTCACGAGATCCCCTCCCCCTCGGGCAGCCCGAGCATCAGGTTGAGGTTCTGGATCGCCTGCGACGCCGCCCCCTTCCAGAGGTTGTCGATCGAGGCGAACGCCAGCACCCGGCCCGAGGCCTCGTTCTGCGCGAGGTGGATCCGGCAGAGGTTCGTCTCGCGGACTCCGCTGACGCCCGGCGGCTGGGAGCTCACCTCGATGAACGGTTCGCTTCCATACCTGTCCTCGTAGAGGGTGAGCAGCCGTGACATGTCGACGGGCTCCGAGGTCCGGACGTAGCAGCTCACCAGCTCTCCCTGGTCGTAGGGCATCAGGTGGGGGACGAAGGTGACGGGCGACGACCCGTTCCCCCCGGCCAGCTCAGCCAGCTCCTGGGCGATCTCGGGCGTGTGGCGGTGCGCCGTGACCTTGTACGGCCTCGTGTCGTCGGACTCCTTGATCGCAACCATGTCCTCGGCAGCGGCGCGGCCGGCGCCGGAGACCCCCGACTTGGCGTCGATCACGACGTCCTCGATCAATCCCTCGGCGGCGAGAGGCGCCAGAGCCAGCACGCTCGCGGTCGGATAGCAGCCGGGGTTGGCGACCAGATCGGCTCCGGCGATCGCCTCGCGGTGAAGCTCTGTGAGGCCGTAGATCGCATCGGAGACCAGCTCCGGCGCGCCATGGTCCCCGTACCAGTGCGCGTAGGTGTCGAGGTCGTGGAGGCGGAAGTCGGCGGAGAGATCGACGACCTTGGTCCCCGACTCGCGCAGCGCGGCGACGACAGGCGCGGCCGCCCCGTGCGGATAGGCGACGATCGCGGCGTCGACGTCCGCCCCGTTCTCCGATGCGGGCTCCTCGAGCACCAGGTCGACCTCGTACCGCGGGTAGAGCTCGTTGAGCCGCCTCCCTGCATCGGTGCGCGCGGTCACCCGCGCGAGCTCGAGGCTCGGGTGCTTCCTCACCAGCTCGGCTGCGAGCGCCCCAGCGTATCCGGAGGCCCCCGCCACCAGGACCCTATTCACGGAGCGACCCACCGATCTTCTCCACCGCCGCCTCGATCGCTCGCCTGCGCTCGGCGACCTCCTCGTCGGTGAGGGTTCGATCGGTTGCGCGGAAGATGAGCCGCAGCGCCAGGCTCTTTCGTCCCTCGCCGAGCTGCTCGCCGCGGTAGAGATCGAAGACCTCGGCGGAGCCGAGCAGCTCTCCGCCGCCTTCGAGCACGGCCGAAAGCACCCCCGCGGCCGGCACAGCCTCGTCGACCACCACCGCGATGTCCTGGTGGACGGCCGGATAGGAGATCACGTCGTCGTATGTCTCCTCCCCGATCGGCGACGCGGCGACCAGCGGCGCGAGGTCGACCTCGAAGCCGGCGGCTGCGTCCAGGTCCCACTCACGGCAGACCAGCGGGTGAATCTCGCCCAGCCAGCCGACGTCCTCGCCGGAGACCAGGACCCGGCCCGCCCGCCCGGGATGGAGGAAAGGCTGGTCGCCCGGCCTCACCTCGAGGGCGAGGCCGAGCCGAGCCCCGAGCCCTTCGAGCACTCCCTTCAAGGAATAGAAATCGGCCGACATCGGCGCGCCGCGCCAGTCCCCGGGCCACAGGGGCCCGGCCGCGATGCACGCAATCCGCCACGGCTCGTAGGCCGGGGCGAGACGGTTCCCGACGAACTTCCCCGCCAGGACGCCGTCGTGGGGCGAGTCTCCCTCTCGCAGGTAGACGCGGCCCGACTCGGCCAGCGCGATCCGTTCGGCACCGTGGGCGCGGTTGTAGCGCGTGGAATCCAGCAGCGAGCCGATCATCGCCGTCCGTTCGACCGAGTGCTCGGCGGACAGCGGATTGGACAGGCGAATCGGCTGCGCCCGGGGATCCTCGTCCGAAATTGCAAGCCGGCCGCCCAATCCCGGGTCGGTCAGGCTCAGGTTGACGACGACGTCGAACCCCAGGTCACGCATCGCGTCCTCGGCGCGGCGGCGCAGCCGCTGCTCACGGGTGAGGCAACCCGCCTGGCCGCTGGTCGAGGGCAGCGATGCGACCAGGTTCTCCGTGTAGCCGTGGATGCGGCCGACCTCCTCGATCAGGTCGACCTCGCGGGTGACGTCGTAGTGGCGGTCGACGGGCACCGTCGCCTCCAGGTCATCGCCGTCGCGATCGACTTCGAAGCCGAGCCGCTCCAGGTAGTCGACGGACTGCTCGGGCGTGATCGGCATGCCGAGCAGGCGCTCGACCCGCTCGTGGCGCAGCCCGATCCGGTGGGGATCCGGGATCTCGGCGGCTTCGTCGATCGTCCCCGGGACGACCCTGGCGCCACAGAGCTCGACCAGCAGCCGCGAGGCGATCCGCTGGCCCCTGATCGCGAGCTCGGGATGGAGCTGCTTCTCGAAGCGGTTCGACGCGTCCGACCGTAGACCGAGCTTGCGCGAGGTACGCAGGATGTTGACCCCGTTCCAGGTCGCGACCTCGAGCAGCACACGGGTGGTGGTCTCCGAGACCTCGGAGACCTGGCCGCCCATGATCCCGGCGACTCCCGAGGGCCCGTTGCGGTCGCAGACCAGGACCGTGTCCTCGTCGAAGCTCCGCTCGACGCCGTCCAGGGTGGTCATCTTCTCCCCCTGCTTCGCGGTCCGGATGATGAGCTCGCCGTCGGGGACCCTGTCGAGATCGAAGGCATGCAGCGGCTGGGCGGTCATCAGCATCACGTAGTTGGTGATGTCCACGACGTTGTTGATCGGCCGCATCCCGGCGCCGATCAGCCTCGCCTTGAGCCAGAGCGGAGACGGCCCGATCTGGACGTCGGTGAACACCCGCGCCGTGAACCGGGGACAGAGATCCGGCACCTCCACGGTGACCGAGGCGTAGTCGGAGACCTCTCCCTCACCCGTCGCCTCGGCGTCCTGCGCCCAGGGCGCCTCGGCCAGGTCGGCGTTGGTGACCGCGTGAACCTCCCGGGCGACCCCGTAGACGCCGAAGCAATCGACGCGGTTGGAGGTCGGTTCGAGCTCGATCACCGGGTCGGATACCGGGATCACCTCGGAGAGAGGCGTCCCGGGCGCGACGCCATCCTCGGTGAGGACAACGATCCCATCCGCGTCGTCGCCGATCTCGAGCTCGGCCTCCGAGAGGATCATCCCGTTCGACTCGACGCCACGCAGCTTCGCCTTGCCGAGCTTGGTCCCGTCCGGCATCACGGCCCCGGGCAGCGCCACGGGCACCGTCTGGCCGGCCGCGACGTTCGACGCGCCGCAGACGATCGTCCGAGTGCCGTCGCCCGCGTCGACCTCGCAGACGCTCAGCTTGTCCGCATCGGGATGCTTCTCGACCGACAGAACCCTCCCCACGACGAAGGCGTCCGGCGAGGGCGCACCGACGTGGCTGATCCTCTCGACCTCGATGCTGTGCATGGCGAGCGCGTCGGCGAGTTCCTCCACCGAGAGCCCGGGATCGCAATAGCTCCGCAGCCACGAGTTCGGGACCTTCATCGGAACTGCTCCAGAAGCCGGACGTCGTTCTCGAAGAACTTCCGTAGGTCGGGGACGCCGTACTTGAGCATCGCGATCCGCTCGATCCCCATCCCGAAGGCGAATCCCTGGATCTCCTCCGGGTCGTAGCCGTTTTCCTTGACGAACCCGAAGACGTTGGGATCGACCATCCCGGCGCCGAGGATCTCGATCCAGCCGATTCCCTTGCAGATCGGGTCGCGGGACCCGTCGGGGAGCTTGCCGGTGCCACCGCAGCGGAAGCACGAGACATCGACCTGCACGCTGGGCTCTGTGAAGGGGAAGAAATCCGGGCGAAATCGGGTCTCGCGCTCTGGCCCGAAGATCGCCCGGGCGAACTCGTCGAGGGTCCCCTTCAGATCGGCGAGGGTGATGTCGGTGCCGACGGCGAGTCCCTCGACCTGGTGGAAGATCGGGCTGTGGGTCGCGTCGAAGGGGTCCGATCGGTAGCAGCGGCCAGGGACGACGATGAAGATCGGCGGTGGCTGGGCCTCCATCGCGCGCACTTGCATCGGCGAGGTGTGGGTGCGGAGGACCACGTCCTCGGGCCCAGGCGGCAGCTCCTCGCCATTCATCGGGATCCTCAGGTCCGCCCGCAGCGTCGATGGGTCGACGTAGAAGGTGTCCTGCGCCATCCGCGCCGGGTGACCGGGCGGATGGTTGAGCGCGGTGAAGTTGTAGTAGTCGAGCTCGACCTCCGGGCCCTCGATCACCCGGTAGCCGAGCCCGATGAAGATGTCCTCGATCTCGCGCTGGGTCCGGATCAAGGGATTGAGCGCGCCGGCGGGGACCGGCGGCGAGCCCGGCAGCGTGACGTCGATCGCGTCCTCGGCCAGCCTGGTGCCGAGCTCGCTGGCGTCGAGCTCGGCGCTCCGGGATTCGAGCAGCGACTCGAGCTCCTTGCGGGCCTCGTTGCCGGCCTTGCCGACCGGGCCCCTCTCCTCCGGCGGCAGCTCGGCGATCCCACGCAGGATCTGCGTGAGCTCAGCCTTGCGGCCCAGGTACCGGACGCGCAGCTCCTCGAGCTCGGCCGTCGTCGAGGCCGACCGGATCGCATCGGCCGCCTCCTTCCTGATCTCCTCGATCCGCTCA
>DATDKQ010000301.1:0-8922 GCA_036519915.1 Solirubrobacterales bacterium
GAGGCGGAAGTCGTCCTCGCCGAAGGCGATCGCGGTGTGCACGAGCCCCGTTCCCTCGTCGGTGGTGACGAAATCCGCGAGGAGGACGGTGTGGCCGCGGGGGCCGTAGTCGGTGATGTAGTCGAAGGGGGGCTCGTACGAGGTGCCGGCCAGCGCCTCGCCGGAGAAATGCGCGAGTACCTCGGCGTCCTCGCCCAGGGCGTGCTCGACTCGATCCCGAGCCAGCACGAAGACCTCGTCCCCGAGGCGGGCACGGACGTACTCGATCTCCGCGCCGGCGGCGACCGCGGCGTTCGTGATCAGTGTCCAGGGCGTGGTCGTCCAGACGAGCAGCTGGTCGCCGGGCTCGAGCGGGGACTCGGGGATGGCGTCGCTCGGGGCTGGCTGCTTGACGGGGAGCTCGACGTAGACCGAGGGGTCCTCGACGTCGTGGTAGCCGAGGGCGACCTCGTGGGAAGAAAGCGCGGTGCCGTCGCGCGGGCAATACGGCACGACCTTGTAGGCCTCATAGAGGCGGCCGTCGTCCCAGATCCGCCGCAGCGCCCACCAGACCGACTCGATGTACTCGTTGGTCATCGTCACGTAGGCGTCGTCGAGGTCGATCCAGAAGCCGATCCGCTCGGTGAGCCGGTTCCACTCCTCGACGTAGCGGAAGACGGACTCGCGGCAGCGCTGGTTGAACTCGGCGATTCCGTACTCCTCGATCTCCTCCTTCGAGGTGATTCCGACCTCCCGCTCGACCTCGAGCTCGACCGGAAGGCCGTGGCAGTCCCAGCCGGCCTTGCGCGGCACTCGGTTGCCGCTCATGGTCCGGAAGCGCGGATAGATGTCCTTGAAGACGCGGGCCAGGACGTGGTGGGAGCCAGGGCGCCCGTTCGCCGTCGGCGGTCCCTCGTAGAAGCCCCAGAGGGGAGCGGACTCGCGGTTGGCCAGTGAGCGGTGAAAGACGTCGCGCTCGCGCCAGCGCTCGAGGATGCGCTCCTCGAGCTCGGGAAAGGACTGCTTCGGGTCTACGGGTCGGAATCCGGCCATCAAGCCGGATTCTGGCAGTCAGTTGAGGCCCAGCCTGCGCCGGCTCGTGGCGATCAGTCGGGCAGCGTCACCGAGCCGTCATCCTCGATCGTCCAGCGCGGGTTGTGCGCGACCTCCCACGGATGTCCATCGGGGTCGATGAATACCCCCGAGTACCCGCCCCAGAAGGTCTCTGCGGGCTCACGGCCGATGGTGGCGCCGGCAGCGCGGGCCTCCTCTATGACCGTGTCCACCTCGTCGGTCGATCGGGTGTTGTAGGCCAGGGTGACGCCTCCCCAGCCGGCCGAGTCGGTGACGGCGCTGTCCTCGGCGAGCTTGGCGCGATCCCAGAGAGCGACCACCATGCAGCCCGCCTGGAAGAAGGCCACGTCATCGCCCTCCTCGGCGCCGGTGCTCCAGCCAAGAGCCTCGTAGAAGCGGCGGGCGCGGTCGAGGTCCGTGATGCCGAGGGTGATCAGGCTGAGTCGCTGGTCCATAGCGGCAGGGTATTCGGCTTCGCCATCAGATCGCGGCCACACGCGGCCGCCCCACACAACCGCTCGGGGCTTCGCCCCTCGCTCATAGTGGAGCGGCCTGGTGGCCGCTAAGCCGCGCGGTCGAGCTTGCGGCAGAGATCGGCCAGCTGGCGCTTCTCGGCCTCGTCGAGAACTCCGAACGCCTCCCGGACCCGCTCTGCGTGCGACGGGAAGGCGTGCGTGACGAGATTGTGGCCGGCCTGCGTCAGGGCGACGGCCACGGCCCGGCGATCGCTCTCCAGCCTGCTGCGGCTGACGAAGCCGCGGTTCTCGAGCGTGTCGAGCACCTCAGTCGCGGTCGCCTTCGAGGCGCCGAGACGGCGGCGCATGGTCCGCAGCTCGAGGCGGCCTCCCGCGCTGGTCAGCAACACCAGCATCGTGAAGCCGGTCGCCGAAACACCGATCCTCTCGAGGTCCGCGGCGAGGCGGCGGGTGAGATTCGCCTGAGCCCGCACCAGTGCCTCCAGAGCACGGTGGGCAAGCGGATCGATGGGGCGAAGGGGCGTCGCCTCGTCGGTCACGAGTGATCAAGTTATGGCCCGCGGCGGACGTACGTACGATCAGGGAGTGCTCGAGCGAGTCGCCGCCGCCCTGCTGACCGGAGTGATCCTGCTGGTCGCGGGCTGCGGCAGCAGTCAGGACGACCAGGCTCCGGCCTCCTGCCTGGTCGGCAACGAGGCCTATTTGAAGGCCCTCGAGCGCGCGCCCGCACCTGTCCTGCTCGGGAGCACGACGCCGATCTCCGACTGCCTCGTCCCCCAGCAGGAGGCGGGGCAGCTTGCCAACATCGGCCAGGAGATGATCGTCGCTGCGACCAAGTTGAACAACGAGGCCAGGCGCGATCCCGGCGGACACGCTTCGGTCGAGCTCGGCTACCTGATCGGAGCGGTGAGCAAGGGCGCTGATCCGATCCACACCGACCTGGTCAGGCGCATCAATTCGTCGGCCCACTTCAGTGAGACTGGCGGAAGCCTCCCGGCGAGCTTCGAGCGGGCCTTCGGCCGTGGCTACGCTGCCGGCCGGCGCTCCGGCTAGGTAGCCTCCGAACAGAGATGGAGGCGAAGACCACCGACCAGCTCTGGGGCGGCGAGACCACGAAGGCGGTTGAGAACTTCCAGATTTCCGGTCACCCGATCCCCGCTCCGGTGATCCACTGGCTCGGGCGAATCAAGGCAGCCGCGGCGCGCACCAACGCCGAGCTCGGACAGCTCGATTCCGATCTCGCGGAGCGGATCGCGAAGGCCGGCGACGAGGTCGCCGCCGGCGAACACGACGACCAGTTCCCGATCGACGTCTTCCAGACCGGCTCCGGGACCTCGTCGAACATGAACGCGAACGAGGTGATCGCGGAGCTCGCGGGCGACGAGGCCCATCCCAACGATCACGTCAACCGCGGGCAGTCCTCAAACGACGTCTTCCCCTCGGCGGTTCATCTGGCGGCGCTGGACGAGGTCCACTCCAACCTGCTGCCGGCGCTTGACGAGCTGCGTGCCGCGCTGGAGCGCAAGGCCGACGAGTTCGCGGATCTGGTCAAGACCGGGCGCACGCACCTGATGGATGCGGTCCCGGTCACCCTCGGCCAGGAGTTCGGTGGCTATGCCGCGCAGATCAGACTCGGGGCCGAGCGCGTTCGCTCGACGCTCACCCGCGTCGGGCAGATCCCGCTCGGCGGGACCGCGACTGGCACCGGCCTCAACACACATCCCGAATTCGCTGCCAAGGTCCGGGAGAAGCTGACCGCCGACACCGGGCTCGACATCTCCGAGCCGGCCGACCCCTTCGAGGCCCAGGCGAATCGCGACGCCCTAGTCGAGCTCTCGGGTGCGCTCAAGACCGTCGCCGTCTCGCTGCTCAAGATTGGCAACGACCTGGCGCTGATGGGCTCAGGCCCGCGTGCTGGCCTCGCTGAACTCCGCTTGCCCGAGCTCCAAAAGGGATCGTCGATCATGCCCGGCAAGGTCAACCCGGTGATTCCCGAGGTGGTGATTCAAGTCGCGGATCAGGTGGTCGGCAATGACGCCGCGATCACGATGGCCGGTAGCCAGGGCCAGTTCGAGCTCAACGTCCGCGTTCCGCTGATCGCGCGCAACCTGCTGGACTCGATCAAGCTGCTGTCTGCCGCCTCGCGAGCGCTGGATGAGAAGTGCGTCAGCGGGATCGAGGCCAACGAGGAGATGCTCGAGCGCCATCGGGAGGCCAACCTGATTGTCGCCACCGCCCTCAATCCGCACATCGGATACGACAAGGCGGGCGAGATCGTCAAGGAGGCGGCCGCCTCGAATCGCTCGATTCGCGAGGTGGCGAAGGAGATGGGGGTCGACGAGAAGATCCTCGACGAGGCGCTCGACCATCGCAAGATGGCACGCCCGCACGATCAGTAGCTCCTCGATCTACAGCTGGCTGCGCTCGCTCACCGTCGCTTCTTCTTGCACTTCTTCTTCTTGGCCGCAGCTGCCGGTTTGTGCCGCCTCTTCTTGCACTTCTTCCTCGCAGTCGGCGTGGTGGTGGGCGGCGCGGTGGTCGGTGGTCGTTCAGCGACGGTCAGCGTGCTGAAGGTCCCCTGACTCGGATCGTGGCTTCCGCCGCCGCCGTACGAGCCGGTGACCTGATGCGTGCCCGTCCCGACGTCCAAAGGCGTGTACATCAACTGGCAGCTCGATGCCGTCGCGGTCGAGGGCGCCAGCGTGCACACTCCTCCCGAGCCGAAGCTCCCGACGCCGGTGCCCCCGGTCCCGAAGGTCACGCTTCCGCTCGGTGGCGATGCGGACGCCGCCGCCGTGTCGGTGACCGTCGCGGTGCACGTCGTTGCCGCTCCAACGAAGATCGACGTCGGGTCGCAGGAAACCGCGGAAGAGCTCGGGTGTCGCAGCTCGTCCGCCCCGATGTCGGCGGCGGCGCCGATCGTACGCGCCTGGCCATCGATGTCCTGGGTCCCGCTGACGCTCGCCGAGCTGCCGTTATCGATCGTGATCGAGCCCGCCACCTGGTGGTAGCCGTCGGCAGCGAGCATCGGCGCAGTCGTCTGGTTGTTCAGGGTGCCCGCGGCGGTCACGCTCGCCGACCCCGCGCCGGTCGTGCAGCCAACCCCGGCGGTCGCCGACGCAAACGCATAGTCCGAGTAGTCCAGCGAGATAGTCACGCTCTCCGGGCAAAAACCATTGACTTGTACCGCCAGGGCGACCACGTCGCTGGAGGTGCCCCTGGTGATCGAGTTGACGATGTCGACGGTGTCGCTGGAGCCGGGGCTCGCGAAGAAGCGGTAGGAGGCGCCGCGGGAGCCGCTGCCGGTGGCGACGGCCGTCACATTGCGAACCGTCAGCGTCCGCGAGGGGGACCCGTTCGCGTCCAGGCCCAGGGCCCAGGAGCCGGTGCCCGTCGCCAGGCAGGCGCTGTTACGAATGGTCCCGAAGGCATGCCTGCAGACGATCGCGCCGGCCCTGCTCGAGCGGGCGATCAGCCCGTCGACCACGCCGCCCTGGAGCTGGACGTTGCCGACCGCGTCGGCGGTGTCGACCTCGATCCTCGAGAGCGTGACGCCGGCGTTGACGATGAAAGGCCCATCCGTAGGCACGTTCGCGGTGACCACCGGACGTGCCAGTCCGACGGCGCCGTGGACATTGCCCGCCACCGGCGTTACGACGTTGCCCCCGCCGAGGTCGCCAGCGGTATCCGAGTAGCTGCCGGGCGCGATTACGACCTCGTCGGCGCTCATCACCCCGGCGCCCTGCGCGGCCTCGTGGATCGTGCACGGCGTCGCCGGACTGGTGCACTGTGCGGCCATGGCTGTCCCTCCCGGCGCGGCGTAGCGGGTCGTTGCTGCCGCGGCCGCCGGGAAGGCCAGACACACGACTAGTGCCGCAATCAGCACTAGCGGGCGTGGGAGTCCTTTCCCCTCCCCCGACATCGCAGACGAGACTAACCGCCGCCGGCGATTCGGCGCAAGCCCTCTGGCCGGCTGATCTAGACGCAGGGACTAGCCCTGGAAGGTGACCAGGCGCTCCTCGGTGAGCTCGCGGACCGCGTAGGCCGGACCCTCCCGGGTGTTGCCCGAGTCCTTGACGCCGCCGTAGGGCATCTGGTCGGTGCGGAAGGTCGGCACCTCGTTGACCAGGACGCCGCCGAACTCGAGCGTCTCGCCGGCCTTCTTCGCATTCCCGACGTCACGGGTGAAGACGCCGGCCTGCAGGCCGTAGCGGGAGTCGTTCGCCATCTCGAGCGCCTCGTCGAACGTCTTGAACGTGTGGATCGTGGCCACTGGGCCGAAGATCTCGTCCTTCCAGGTGTGGCACTCGCGCGGGTCGTTCCTGATCACGGTGGGGGCGATGCAGCGGCCCTCGTCGACCAGCTCGCCGCCGCTGAGGATCTCTCCCCCCTTCGACGCCGCCTCGTCGATCCACTCCTTGACCCGGTCCCGGTCGCCGGGTGAGATCACGGGGCCAACGTCGGTGTTCTCGTCCATCGGGTCGCCGGTGACCAGAGACTCGATGTTCTGCACGAAGCGCTCGGTGAACTGATCCGCGATGGACTCGTGCAGGAGTATCCGCTGGACCGAGATGCAGCTCTGGCCGGCGTGAGAGAAGGCGTGGATCTGCGCCTTGTCCGCGGCGGTCTCCCAGTCGCCATCCTCGTTCACGATCAGAGGCGCGTTCGAGCCGAGCTCGAGGTTCACCTTCTTGTGAGGCACCTTCGAGCGGATGCCCCAGCCGACCTCCGCGGAACCGGTGAAGGTGATCGCGCGGGTGCGGTCGTCCTCCACGATCGCGTTGCCGACCTCGGAGCCCGGGCCGCAGACGACCTGCAGCCAGTTCTCCGGGAGGCCGGCGTCATATAGGACCTCGGCGAGCTTCAGGGCCGAGATCGGGGTCTGGCCTGCCGGCTTCAGGACGACGGCATTCCCGGCGGCGATCGCCGGACCGAGCTTGTGCGCCACCAGGTTGAGCGGAAAGTTGAAGGGGCTGATCGCCCCGACCACGCCGTAGGGGACGCGAACCACGATCCCGAGCTTGCCCTCGCCCGCAGCGCCCGCCTCCATGGGAACGGTGTGGCCCGTGAGCGTACGGGCCGCGACCGCGGAGAAATCCAGGGTGGAGACGCAGCGCTGGGCCTCTACGCGCGCCGTCTTCACCGGCTTGCCGGCCTCGGCGGCGATCGTCATGGTCAGGTCGTCCTCGCGCTCGGCCACGAGCTCGGCGGCACGGTCAAGCAGGGCGGCGCGCTCGTGGGCGGGGAAGCCACCGGACTCGAAGGCGGCGTGCGCTGCACCGACGGCCCTGTCGACCAAGGCTGCATCGCCCTTCGGTACTCGCCCGATCACGGTGCCGTCGTAGGGCGACTTCACCTCGGACCACTCGCCGGTCTCCGTCCATTCGCCGGCGACGTAGAGCTTGTGATCGGTCGCCTGAATCGTCTCGGTCGCCATCGTCCTCTCCTTGGCTCGCCTACCCACAGCGTAGTCCTCCGCAACTTCCAGCCGCCGGAGCCGTTATCCAGGGGCGATGCTTCGGGGGACTCGGATCATCCTGCTCGCGGCGCTGCTGCTCGCGCTCGCCCTGCCGGCGACCGCGTCGGCGCTGGTTCGGAGCGGAGGCGTGCACAAGGCCGTCAAGGCGAGGGCCTGGGTGGTGAACGGCGCCGGCTTCGGCCACGGGGTGGGCATGAGCCAGTACGGCGCCTACGGCTACGCCAAGCACGGGTTCACGTACGACCAGATCCTCACCCACTACTACACCGGCACCACGATCGGTACGACCGCGGATCGCTCGGTGCGGGTGCTGCTCCGCGACGGCGCGCGGAGCGTCTCCTTCCGCGGCGCCGGCTCGGCCTGCGGGGCCGGCCTGAAGCCCGGCAAGGGGTACGTCGCCAAGAGAAAGGGGCCCGGCGTCGTACTGCAGTCGAAGAAGGGCAGGCGGATCGCACGCTGCGGCGCCGCGATGACCGCCGCCGGCGCACCCACCGTCACCCTCGCCGGGAAGGGCACCTACCGCGGCTCGCTCGAGGTCAGGGCATCGGGCAGCTCGCTCCAGGCGATCAACGTCGTGGAGATCGAGGACTACGTGCGCGGCGTGGTCTCGAAGGAGTCGCCCGCGTCCTGGCCGCTCGAGGCGCTCAAGGCGCAGGCCGTGGCGGCGCGGTCCTACGGGCTCTCGACTGGAATTCGCGGAGGGAATTTCGACCTCTACGACGACACCCGGAGCCAGGCCTACGGGGGCGTCGCGGCGGAGACCGCTAAGACAGACAAGGCCGTCAGCTCCACTCGCCTGCAGGTTGTCCTCTACGCAGGCGAGGTCGCTCAGACGTTCTTCTTCTCGACCTCCGGCGGGCATACGGAGAACAACGAGTTCTCGTCGCTCGGCTTCGGCCAGCCTGCGATCCCCTATCTGCGCGGGGTGGACGATCCCTTCGAGGCCGACGCGGGCTCGCCGTACGAACACTGGAAGCGGAAGTTCTCGATTGGCCGGATGAACTCGGCGCTCCACTCGATCGGCCTGCGCGGCAAGTTGAAGAACATCGCGGTCGTCCAGCGCGGCGCCTCGCCGCGGATCGTCCGCGCCAACCTGATCGGCACCGGCGGCACCAAATCCGTCAACGGGCCGCAGTTGCGCAGCGCCCTCGGGCTGCCCGACACCTGGGCGTCCTTCAAGAAGAAGTAGCCCCCGCCGGGCGAGAAACCGGCCCGCTACCCGTCCGGGTAGGGCTGCACCGGGATGCCGTGGTCGGTGTCGCGTGTACCGAACTCGTAGGCGGCCGCACCCGAGACCCTGAGCGTCTCGGCCGGCCCGCCGTCGAGCTCGACGTCCAGCTCCAGGTCGGAGATCGAGCAATTGAGTGTGTTGTGCTCGGGGCCGACCGGGTCGGCGTAGATCCAGGCGACGAAATCCTTGGCCGGTGCGCTCACATTGCCGCTCAGTGACACACCCTTGCCCTTCAGCTCGAAGCTCGCTCCGGTGGGCTCCTCTGAGACCTGTGTGCTGGGGATGTGCCCGAAGCCCCCGAGCCGATGGGCCCGCCCGTCGCGCATCAGCATCGCGTTGCCGACCCAGGGCGTGGTGCGGCCGCCGACCTTGATCCGGCCGACCGCCATGTCGAAGTAGTCCTCAGGCGAACGGCCCTCGAAACCGGACCCCTGCACCCAGACCCAGCGCTCGGCGTGCTCGGCGCCCCAGTTGTGGCCGACCATTCCGCGCCACCCCTCGACCTCGATCGGCTCGCCGTCCAGCTCGAGCCGGCCATTGAAGACCGCGTCCGGGTAGGGGCTCAGGAACTTGGTCTTGGGGAGCTTGGAGCGATAGAGAAAGTCCCGTGGCAGATGGTGGAACGGCTCGTGGTCGTCCGAGAAGCTCAGGTCCCACCTGGCCTCGAGAGCGGGCGTCTCGAC
>DATDKQ010000302.1:0-16064 GCA_036519915.1 Solirubrobacterales bacterium
CGCCGCTCAGGTGACTTCAGAGAGACGGCCGGTCTTCACGTCGTAGACGAAACCTCGCACCTCGTCCGTCTTGGGGATGAACGGGCTTTCCCTGATCCGCTGGACGGAGTCGCGGACGTCATCTTCTAGGTCAGGAAATGACCGTGGGCGCCACTCCGGGCGCCGGCCGGTTTCCTTCTCGAGAGTCTGCTCGAACTCCGTGTCGCTGAAGGTGAGCATTCCGCAGTCGGTGTGATGGATCAGCATGATCTCCTCCGTTCCGAGGAGGTGCTGGGAGATCGCCAGGGAGCGGATCTCGTCATCGGTGATCACGCCGCCCGCGTTGCGGATCACGTGGGCGTCCCCGATCGAAAGCCCGAGGATCGGATACGGATTCAGGCGCGCGTCCATGCAGGCAACGATCGCGACCCTCTTGGCGGGTGGCAGCGGCAGGTCGCCCTTGTCGAAGCCCTCGGCAAAGGCCTCGTTGTTCTTCAGGAATTCGTCGATAGCGCTCATTTGGGCCCCTTTGGATTTGGTCCACCAAGCATGTCAAGGGCGACCGGCCGGCTCCAGCGATCAGGCCTGTAATGGCGCCGTCGACCTCGTCGACTACCTGACCCAGGGCTTCAGTACTCGGTGACGTGCCCTTCTCCGCGAAAAAAGCGGCCCGTGGCGCGTTGTTAGGGAGTCCGCTACGCACCGTCCCGGGAGGAAAGGGCATGGAAGCGACACAAGACGCGGTTCGAACTCTTCGGCGGCTCACGCTTCTCGTGGTCTTGGCCGCGCTGCTCCTGCCCGCCACGACGAGCGCGGCAGACAGCATCTACTGGGGCAATGAGTTCAACGCGGTTCGGGTGGGGAACCTGGACGGCACAGGCGCGCAGGATGTGGTCGCGGGCAAGCCGTGCGGGGTGGCGATCGACGCCGCGGCCGGCAAGATCTATTGGGCGAACTGGGACCCGGGGAAGATCCAGCGGGCGGACCTCGACGTTACGGACGCGGACAACGACGGTCCGGACGTGGAGACCCTGTTCGACGCGCCCGGCAACAACCTCTGCGGCGTCGCGGTCGACCCCGCGAACAACAAGATCTACTGGGCCAACTTCAGCACCAACGAGATCCGGGTCGGGAACCTGCAGGGCACTAGCGCCTCGACACTGTTCACCGATCCGAGCGGAAGCGCCCCGAGCGGGGTAGCGATCGACCCCACCGCCGGAAAGATCTACTGGACGAACCAGTTCACGGACCAGGTTCGGGTTGGGAACCTGAACGGCTCGGGCACCCCCTCGACCCTGTTCGGCAGGGACGCTGCCGTCCCTACCGTCGAGCGCAACCCGATCGGGGTCGCAATCAACCCCGCGGCCGGCAAGATCTACTGGACCGACCTCGGTAGCTGCTGCAGCGGTCCGGGCCAGGTCCGGGTCGGGAACCTGGACGGCACAGGCGCCTCGACGCTGTTCGGCGACGAGGGCAGCCCCGGCGGGCTGGCGATCGACCCTGGAGCGAACCAGATCTATTGGGCCACTTTCGGCTTCGGCGTGATCCGGTCCGGCAACCTGGACGGCACGGGGACCGCCTCCAGCCTGTTCGGCGGCGAGTCCAACCCGCTCTTCCCTGCGCTGCTGAGGAAGCCTCTGAGCACCGTGCCCCCAGAGGTCGTCGGCGGAGCCAAGACCGGCAAGTTGCACGTCTGCAGCCAGGGGTCGTGGGCCCCCGACATCCTCGGGGCGTTCCTATTCCGGGCCCCGGCCAGCTTCGCCTATCGGTGGGAGAAGGATGGGTCGAAGATCGCCACCGGCGCGACGTTTACGCCCACCGCGGCCGGCGACTACACCTGCACGGTGACGGCCAAGAACCAGGCCGGGGAGACCTCACGGACGAGCGCTGTAAAGAAGATCAAGGTCAAGTAACGGCTGCCGCGGCCCCGACTCGCGGCGCCGCTGGCCACCTCCCGCGCGCGCTGCATCCACCGCGAGCGAGAAATCAGGTAGCGCCATGCCTCGGGGTACCGCCGGGGGTAGCAAAGGAGCGAATGCCGGAGCGCGGCCAGGCAAGCGCCTGGGGCCGGCAGGGCTCCGAAGATGGGCGCTAACGGCGCGGATAGAGTTTGCGCCGTGCGGCTGATCCACACCTGCTACCGAATCACCGATCCCCACAGATCGGTGGCCTTCTACGAGGCCCTGGGGCTCGAGAAACGCCGCGAGATGCCTATCCGCGACGAAGCAATCAACATCTTCATGGGCGTGCCGGGTGAGGAGCTGCCCGAGCTCGAGCTGACCCACAACTATGAGGTCGAAAGATACGAGCTGGGCACCGCTTACGGTCACGTGGCACTCACGGTCGACGACCTGGACGTCACCCTCGAGCATCTCAAGGAGATGGGGATCGAGCCGGAGAAGCCCCCTTATCGAATCCACGAGGGTGGCTCGCGCCTCTGCTTCGTCAGGGACCCCGACGGCTACAGGATCGAGCTGCTCGAGCTGGCGGGCTGAGGGCCCGACCGTTCGGCCATCCCCGGATTTGGTCGATGCTGCCTCTGTCCCGCGAACGCGGGCGCAGGGCCTCAGGCTGGGTGACGCCTGATCTCCCGGACTCTGAGACGGTCGTGCTCAGGTTTGGGCCACGGCACCCCGTGGCGCTTGGTCAGCCGGCCGTTGCCGGCGCGGTGACCGTTACTGGGGGAGGCCCGAACCGGTTCTCGCCGGCATCGCTCTGCTGCAGGTAGAAGACGAGCAGCACGATCCACCCGATCAATGGGATCAGGCCGATCAGGATCCACCAACCGGTGCGGTTCGTGTCGTGAAGCCTGCGGATTGCCACCGAAAGGTTGGGAAGCAGGAGCCCCAGTCCCGCAATCGCGCTGAAGATAGGGGCGCCGATCGCCAGATCGATGAGGTTCACCGCAATATCAACCAGCAACACGAACAGGGCCCACCACCAGAATGCGGGTCGCGAGGCGCGGCCATCGAACTTGGCGTAGTGGTCGAATCCAGACCGGACGGCCTCGCCAAAGCTCATCTCTCCCTCGCTTGATCGGTTGGTGAGGAAATGCTGGTCGCACCCTATCCCGCCGAGGCCCGGCACGCGGGCAGCGCCGACCATCGGACCGCGGGCAGGGAGCCTGCGCAGCCGATCGTTCGGGGTACCACGCGTGGTACCGAACTGAGCGAACCTCAGCTGACCTCAGCTGATCTCAGCGTGCCTGGCGTCACGCGCGATCACCCTTTAAGGGCGAGACCTTGCTTCGTGCCGGGATAGGCGACCGTCGGTTTGGGCGAGGCGCTAGCCGGCGCCGTGCGGGTTCTTGCACCACGGCGTGTTGGGGACCCCGGAGCATGGCGACGGCATCGAAGGCTGCGCAGGCAGAGGCAGCATCTGAACGTTGGTCGGGCGCGGATAGCTCATGCCCGGCTGCGGCGGGCAAGGCCCGAACGCCTGCGTCGCGCAGATCACCTGCGCCGCCAGCGGGTCGAAGAGGCTGGCCCCCTGGTTGGGAATGCCGCAGGTCGCGTGGGTGACCTGGAGGTTGGCGGGCGCGCTGGTGACCGGGCTGGCGTCGGGGTGAAAGTTGCCGTGCCAGCAGTTGCCGGGATCGTGCGGTTGCGATATCTCGGCGAGGTCGCCGTTGGTCGGGTTGCCGAAGAACCCGTTGCCGCTCAGCGAGTTGCTGGAGACCTCGTTGCCCCAGTCGTCGTAGTAGCAGGCGACGACGAAGTTGAGCGTCCCGCCCTGGCAGTGCGATGGCGTGTCTAGCGGATTCGGGGTGTCATCCGGGAACGGCGTGAGCAGGATCCCCCAGGCACCGTTGTTGGTGATCCGGTTCTGGGTGACCGTGTCGAAGCGACCGCCGGAGACGACGATGCCTGTGCCGGGCGGGCCAAGCGAGGCGCTGCCGGCGCTCGGCACGTTGGGGTTGTTGTTGTCGTGGATGAAGTTGTTGCGGAAGGTCGTGCAGGACTGGGTCGCGCTGCCGGGGCAGAGGCCGACCTGCGGCGACGGTGCGTCGTCGTTGTTCTGGGAGTTGGTGACGATGCCGGTGTTGTTGAGATCCCATTCGGAGTTCTCGATCGCCAGGTGGCCGCCCGAGTTGGTCCCCGAGTAACCAAGGGCGCTTCCCTCGGCGTGCGCGTGGGTCAGCACCTGGTTGCAGTCGGGGCAGGCGCCGATGTAGTAGCTGGCGTCGTTCATGTTGCTGGCGTAGGAGTGGTCGATCACGCCCGGCCCCCGGGAGTTGGAGGTGAAGATCCCGTAGGTGCCGGCGGGTGCGCCTGAGCCGCCATAGAAGGTCGAGGTGGCCGAGAGGAAATCGCCCCCGAACGGTCCCATGCCGACCTGGCCGCTGCCGTCACCGCCGTTGAACCAGATCTGGTTGCCGCCGCCACCCGAGCCATCGAGGAAGTTGCAGGCCGTGATGTTCTCCACAGTCACGCCGTCGGCCTTGAAGACTTCGACCCCGTTGCGCCCCAGCCCGCTCGGCCCGAAGTCCTGGTTGCCGGCGGCCGACGAGCACTTCGGCGAGCCCGGCTTGGTCCCGTCGACGACGACGCCGTTTCGGTCCAGCCCGCGCAGGTGGATGTTCGGCGTCGTGATCAGCACGCCGGCACCGGCCTCATCGGTCGGCCGGTGAGTGGTGTAGTCGCCGCGCTCGTGGTAGTCGCCCGGCGCAATCAGGATCCAGTCGCCGGGTCGGGCGGCGTCGACGGCGGCCTGGATCGAGTTGAACTGTGCGGCAGCCGTACCCGGCGGATGGCTCTGGGCGACGCGCAGGACGCGGGCCGACGCGGCCGTAGTGAAGGCAAGCGAACCGCCAAGAGCGAGTGCTAGCACCAGTAGGCGGATCGCCCGAGGGAGCTTCCGTGCGCCCGTGATCAAGCCAGTGTTCTTCATGCGGCTGCCTTGTGGCTGAAGGCGTACCACACCGCAGTCGCGCCCGCAATACCCGGCGCGAAAGCGGGCTCGAGGGCCTCATCCCTGTCGTCGTAGTAACGCACTCGCACCAAATGACTCTCATAGCGAGGCAGGGATGTCTCGAGAGAGGGCCTCAGCCGGGGTCGAAATCTCTTTCTTGGCATCGATCCGGCCGAGTAGGCACAGGCGACCCGGCTCTAGGCTCTCGAGCATGAGCGACCTGAACGGCAAGGCCGCGCTGGTCACCGGCGCTCAGCGCGGCATCGGCATGGCGATCGCGCGGCGTCTCGCGCACGACGGAGCCCGGGTGTGGATCAACGCTGTCGAGCAGCTTGACCGCGCTCAGGCACTCGCCGCCGAGCTCGCCTGCGAGGTGGTCGAGGCCGACGTCAGCGACCCGGACCAGGTTGCGCACATCTTCGAGCGCACCGGCCCACTCGACGTGGTGGTCAACAACGCCGCGGACCAGACCTACCAGCCTCTCCTCGAGGTGGAGCGCGATGCATGGGACCGAACGCTCGCCGTCAACCTGACCGGGCCGATGCTGATCACGAAAGACGCCGCACGTTCAATGCCGGCCGGCGGTGCGATCGTGAACGTCGCCAGCATCCACGCCTTCATCGCCCTCCGGGGCGCGGCCGCCTACGCGGCAAGCAAAGCGGGGCTGGCAATGCTCACGAGACAGGCGGCGATCGAGCTCGGAGAGCGGGAGATCAGAGTCAACTCCGTCGCACCCGGAGCGATCGATGTTCAAGGAGAGGAGCGCCTGCGCCAGCCGGGAGGGGACCCCCGCTACAAGCACCTCCCCCTACGACGAGCCGGCACCCCGGAGGAGGTCGCAGCCGTTGTCGCCTTCTTGGCCTCGGACGACGCTTCCTATGTCACTGGGGCAGTCTGGCCCGTGGACGGCGGGGCGCTGGTCCGGCATCCATGGTGACCTGACGGGAGGGTTGAGTTGCGGCGTCCGGCTCTCGGCAGACCGCGTGAGCGCCTACACACACGGCCCCGTGCTTATGCGGGTTCGTTCTTGCGGTGAGCCACGTGCGCTACCTGGCGCCCGACTGCGGGACGGGCACGCGCAGCGCTGAGGATGCGACGCCGATTGGCACGAGCTCCGACACGCCGTAGTTCTGACCCTTCTGCGCCAGTGCCTTGAATCGCCCCGGCAGCTCGAGGGTTGTGGAGACGGTTGCGATGCCTTCCTTGTCCGTGCGTGCCGTTCCGCCGGCGAAGCTCACCCGCGCCTGGCGCAGGGGCCGGCCGTCGCGGGTTGCGTGAACCGTCGCCCGCACCTCGCCCGGCAGCGCCCCGACACTGCTGTCCGCGACCTCCACCTCGAAGCGCCTGTGGGCTGGGGCCGGCACGAAGTGGAGCAACGCGCTGGTCGGCCCAAAGGTGAGACTGCATCCGGGGTCGAATGGCCCGATCAGCCAGTGAAGCTCTCCGCCGAGCATGTGAATCACGTCGAGGCCCTCGGACTCGCCGCAGATGCTCATCTGGAGCTCGAGTCGCCGCTCGCCGGAGGCGGGATCGATGGCCCAGACTTGATAGACGCCATTCGCCTCACCGGCCAGCAGGAGCCGGCCGTCCCTGAACACAGCGCCGGTGACGCCGGTCGGCGGCACGGCGCCGGTTAGGCGGCGGACTGGCTCGAGCAGGGGCCCGGAGGGGGCGCGATTGGCTTGCGAGACATCGGACGAGCGGTAGGCGAGCAGATCGCTGCCGCTGCTGGTCCAGATCAGCGAGCCGTCAGGCGAGGTCTCGGCCCACATCGCCTTCGGGATCTCCGCTGGGTCGAGCTTTACGTAGTAGCGGAAGTCGAGCGTGGCGGGGTCCGCGACGCCAAACGCGCCGGTGCCGCAGGTATTGCCGACTCCGGGCGTGAAGCACTCCATCGGCAGCAGCACGCGACCGCCCTCGCCGGGATTCCAGGTCGGGTCGCCGATGTGGTTGTAGCCCTCCGCCTGCTGGACAGCGTCCGGGATCGCGTTCGGGACGCCTGCGGTCTGGCGCAACTGCGGCGTGGTGCGCCACAGTCCCTCGAAAACTCCGACGAAATACAAGTTCGCCTCGGCCGGATCGGAGGTGAGCCCCTGCCAGTAGGTAACGGGAACCGAGCTCGCTCCGGTGAGCAGCCAGCGCCCTGGATCCTGAGCGTGAGCGGCGGGTGCGGTGCTCAGTCCAAGAGCGACCGTGGTGGCGAGAACCGCGAAAAGCGACCGTGCGCAGCGCACGCGGACCAGCCTAGACGACAGGAGGCCCACGCTGCCGATGCTCGCTCGGGAGTGGCTGGGACTCGCGGATACGCGTAGAGTCGTAGCGAGGAACGGATGCCACGCTACGCGCGAGGGAAGAAAGGTTCCGACGTGAAGGGATGGCGTAAGGGACTAGCGGCGCTGGTCACGTTGCTGGCAATGGCGCTGATCAGCGGCTGCACGCTTCCACAGCCACCCGGAGCCGCGCCGCTGCGCTACCGCGACCAGGTCTTCAGCAACGTAACGGTCACCAGCAACCTCCAGTACGGCACCGCCCCGAACGCCCAAGGCACGCCAGTTCCGCTGAGGCTCGACATGTACCGGCCGACCGGGGACGGGCAGACGAGCCGACCGGCCCTGGTGTGGGTGCACGGCGGCGGCTTCACCGCCGGTGATAAGACGAACACCGTCCCGGTCGACGTGGCCAACACGTTCGCCAAGCTGGGCTACGTCGTCGTCTCGATCAACTACCGACTGCTCGGCTCGAACTGCGTCGCCAACCCGTCCGGCTGTACGGTGGCGGCGATCGAGGCCAAGCGGGATGCGCAGGCGGCAGTGCGCTGGCTGCGTGCCAACGCCGCACCCTACGGCGTCGACCCCACCCGCATCGGCATCGGCGGCGAGTCGGCGGGTGCCATCACCGCGACATTGGTGGGTCTCTTCTCCGAAGACGTCGGCAGCAGCGGCAACCCGGGCTGGCCGTCGACCGTCGACGGCTTCGTGTCGGTCTCAGGTGGCCTGCCGTCTGGCGGGCTTGCCAGCGCCGGCGACGCGCCCGGCCTGTTCTTCCACGGCTCGGCCGACAACACCGTGCCGGCCTCCTGGTCAGTGAACACGGCCATCGAGATGCTCAACGCGGGCGTACCCGCTTGGCTCCAGATCCAGGACGGAGCTGGCCACGTGCCGTGGGCCCAGTATCGGACGCTCTACCTCGAGCAGGCGGACTGGTTCTTCTACTTGAACCTGGACCTGGCGCACGCCGCCGGCCAGCCGCCCGCGGCGGCCAAGGCCTCACAGCAGCAGCTGAGGAAGCTCGGGGCGAGCCAGCGGGCCAAGCGGCTGCTGAAGAAGCACCCGAAGTTGATGCGGGTGAAGGAGCGAGCGCGGCAGTTGGCCCGCTAGGGCAGAGGTACGCCTTAGACCGAAAGCTTGATGCGTTCTCGGATACGAGTGACCGGACGGAGCTCGATCGCGTTCGGCGCTGTCAATTCACCGAGTTATTGGTCGGGCCGCGTGGGGCCGAAGCGACTTGCTCGTACCAGGCAGCGGCGAGCCGGATGCCCTCGGTGAGGGGTACCTGGGGCGTGTATCCAAGCTCGCGCCCCGCCTTATCGATCGCATGTCGATTGTCGGTGCCGAAGAGGTTCACACCGTGTCTGGTCACGACCGGCTCGCGTCTTGAGCCCGTCACCTCGGCGGAGCGCTCGGCGACGTACGCGACCGTGTAGAGGACCCGATACGGGACTCGCAGGCGCGGAGGCCTGGCGCCGATCTCCCGGGCGAGAGCGGTCAGGAACTCTCGCTGGCTGAGGGGGAGGTCGTTGCCGATGTTGAAGGTCTTGCCCAAGGCGTGCGGTTGGTCAAGGGCGAGAAGGAGTCCACGGACCACATCGGACACATAAACGAGAGGAAGAGCGTTTCGGCCCGACCCGACGATGATCCACCTTCCCGCCCGCAGCCGGTCAGCGATGCGGCCGAAGTTCAGCGTCGAGCCGGGGCCGAAGATCGTGCCCGGCCGAATGATCACCGCCCGAAGCTGATCCTCGGCGATCATGCGTTGCACGGAGACTTCGCCTTCGGCCTTCGTCATCGCGTACGGCTCGCGCAACGGCCTGAGGGGGCGGTCCTCGCGAACCGGTTCCCCCAGGCCCATGCCGTAGACCGTCCATGAGCTCACGTGTACGACACGAGCTCCTTCGGCAAGCGCCGCTCGGCAGACGTTCTCGGTGCCCGTTACGTTGACCGCGCGATAGTCCTCCATCGGGCGCCAGAGTCCCATCATGCCGGCCAGGTGCAGGACTCCCTCTACACCGGTCATCGCCGCGCCGATCGCCCCCGGGTCTCGGATGTCTCCCCGGTAGACGTCGATGCCCTGCATCTCCAGTGAGCTCGTGTCCTCGCTGCGCAATGCGAGCACACGCACGCTCTTCCTGCGCTCCCGCAACGCCTTGACGACGTGGCGCCCCAGAAAGCCATTTCCCCCTGTGACGAGAATCTCGGTCATGCCCGTGCTTCACCTGTGCTTCTGGCCGCCCGGGCGAGCGTCGAGGCTGGGGCCTTTTCCGACGCCCCGCGAAACGACTCGACGCTGCGCCTGACACCGTCCGCCACGCCCATCAGTGGCGAGAATCCAATCTCCTGTCGTGCCCGCGCGATGGAGAACCGGTTCTCGCCGCCCAGCAGTTGGATCCCGAAGCGAGTGACGGGCGGCGGCTCCTGTCTGCCCAGCAAGCGCCCACCAGCCTCCGCTAGGGCACCGAGCATCAACCCGAGCCGGTACGGAATACGCCGCCTGGGTACGGGCGCACCCAACTCGGCGGCGATGGCGCCGAGGAACTCCCTCTGAGTCACCAGCTCATCGTTGACCAGGAGGTAGCACCTTCCCGCCGCCCGCTCGGCGTCACCCGCCAGCAACATGCCACGAGCTACGTCACGCACATAGATCAGCGGAAGGTGGTTGCGCCCGGTGCCCGCCATCACCATCTTGCCGTCGTCGATCAACCGCGCCAAGCGCCCGAAGCTCGCGGTATCCCGAGGCCCGTAGATCCATCCGGGACGCACGATGCTGACCGGAGCTTGTTCGTTCCGGATCATGTGCTCGAGCAGCCGCTCGCCGGCCACCTTGGAGCGAGTGTATGGATTCGGCTCCTTTCGAAACGGGGCGTCCTCGTCGGCCAGGCCGTGCACATCAACACCGTGAACGGTGGCCGAACTGACGTGCACAAGCCGCCGAACCCCGGCCGCTAGCGCGGTGCGCACCAGCGTTTCGAGCCCGCGCACGTTCGTCGTCTCGTATTCAGCCTCGGGGCCCCAGGGCCCCGTCCGCGCTGCACAGTGAAGGACCAGATCGACGCCGTCCAGGGCGCTCTCGAGCGCCGAACGATCGGCAATGTCGGCTGAATGGACCTCGACATCGGCACCGGTCGGCGCGACCACGCTCTCGCCGGGCCGAATCATCACCCGCGGTCGGTCGCCGCGCTCCAGCAGCAGTTCTGTCACATGGCTTCCGAGGAATCCGGCCGCACCGGTTACCAACACCGTCATGCGCGCTCCGGCTCTCTCTGCTCCTGCGCCAGGCGCATCGTCGTACGCAGGCTCAGGCCCATCGCGCTCAGGCAGACCAGCCCGCTGATCGTCATCAGGACCGCTGTCCACGGATGCGAGAACAGGAACATCGCGCCCACCCCGGAGCGGTCGACCTGGAACAACCCGGAGAAGATCATCAGGCCGATGAGCTCGTTGCTTCCCACCTGACCCGGAGGGGTGGGAAGGATGAACGCCAGGTTGTAGAAGGTGTATCCGTACAGGACGACTGGCAGCGACACGGCCTCACCGACGGCTCTGAACGCCAGCAGGCAGAAGAGCGCGTCGAGGGCGACCGCGACGAGGGTGTATCCGGCCGCGACCGCCATGAGGCGGGGCTGGCGGACAAGCGCCAGGAGCGTGTCGACGAAAGTCACGATGAAGGGCTCGACGCGTTCGCGCGCGGTACGGGGCAGGAGGACCTCGAGCGGTCTCGTCAGCAGCTGCATGGCGCGCTCGCGCTTCCAGACAGCGAGCGCCAGGATCAGGGCCAAGAAGCCAACGGCCGCCAGCGCCGCGAACAGCAGCAGCCAGAGCGCGCGGCTGAGATGAAGAGAGATGAAGGGCAGGAGGGCGAGCAGCGCGAGGGCCGGGAGAAGATCCATGGACTTGTCCATGCCCACCGTCGCCAAAGATCGGCTCATCGGTATGCCATCGGAGCGCCGCAGCATCAGGCCCTTCGCCAGCTCTCCGCCTCGAATCGGCAGCAACCAGTTCAGAAAGGTGGCTACCTGGTAGATCGCGGCCGCGCGGGGCACGCTGACCACGGCGGGCCTAAGAAGACACCGCCAGCGCATCGCCCGCACGAAATAGGCCGCCAGGAACGCGACGCCACACAGCAGCGCGAGGCCGATGCTGAGATGCTCCAGCCGCCGGAGGACGCCTCCCACATCCAGGAGCCGCAGGAAGGTCACGGTCAGGATCGCGCCCGCCAGCAGTCCCACCGCGGTGCGCAGCGCCACGGTGTGGACCCGCCCGGAACGAACGCCCGATGCGGAAGCTAGCTCCACGATCCTGATCTCGGTCGGCGCTCGTGCGCGGCGCGGTGGCAGGCTGGGCAGAGCGAGATCAGGTTCTGCGAGCTATACGACGGCAGCAGCCACGGCTGTCGCTCCAGGTGCGTTCCCACCTGCGGTCCTCGCGTGCCGCACCCCTGGCAGGTGAGGTCATCCCGCCTCAGCGCCGCAGTGCGTGCCTGGTCCATGCGCGCCTCGTGGAATCTGTCCAGCGCGACGTGCAGGCCCATGCCCACGGCGACCGCGAGCAGCTGTGGCCGGCGAGCGCCGAGCAGAAGAACAGCGAGCAGAGCAAGCGGGTTGTGGAGTCCGCGCGTGGCCGCATGTTGGGGGGCGTCCGCCCCGTTGAAGTACCGAACGGCAGACACGGGGTTCAAGCGGCGCTCCCGCAGGCAGAACCAGACGTAGTGGTCCACGTCGATGAGCACGGACCCGGCCCAGACGCTGACCACGCCGCCGCCGAGCCGGCGGCTGAACAGCGCGGCGCCGGCAGTCGAGAGCGCAATGTGGTCTCGAACCCTCATCGACGGCTCAGCGCAAGCCGGCCGCCGAGAACTTGCCTCTCGGGCAGATGGCCCTCGCGGCGGTACCAGGCCACGCTTCGGGCGGCTCCCGTGGGCAGGTCGGTCGCGGCGCTGAACTCGAGCACGCGCCGGGCCTTGCTGACGTCGTACACGCGCTCGTGGGTCAGGAAATCCAGTCGATTCCGCGTCAGCGGAGCTACCTGCCTGAGGCGATCCGGGAGTAGATCGGTGAGCGTCGCCACCACTCGAGCGGCGGGCAGTGGGATGTAACCCGGCGGCAGATCGGTGCCTCCGGCCTGCGCGATCGCCGCCGCCAGCCCCGCGAGCGCCACCGGCCGCTGACCGGCCAGGTGAAAGCACTCGCCGAGCGCGGCGGGGTGCCGCCCGCAGAGGATCAGGCCCTCGGTCAGATCGTCGATGTAGATCGGGTGTAGCCAGATGTCCCGTAGTCCGATCCGCCGGAACCGCCGGCGAAGGATCGACCGGAAGAAGCCAAGGAGGTGGAGATCTCCCGGGCCATAGACGAGTCCCGGCCTGGCGATCACTGCGGGCACGGCGTCTCGCCGCGCCTCGCGCACCGCCAACTCCGCCTCCGCCTTGGTTGCCTCGTAGATGTTGGCGGGCCTGAGGGGAGAGTCCTCATCGGCCGGCCGACGCCCCGTGATCCCGAGGACGCCGGTCGTGCTGCAGTGCACGAAGCGTTCGAGCCCCGACTCCTTCCGGCATCGGGCGAGCAGAAGCCTGGTTCCGTCGACGTGCGTCCGGCGGTACTCGGCCACCGCCACTCCCGGGGCGAGCAGCCGGCCGGCGAGGTGATAGACCGTCGTCACCCCGTCGACGGCGGTCGCAAGCGCATCCTCGTCGGCGATGTCGCCGACGACGACCTCGGCGCCGCGGTCCGCCAGGGGTTTCGCCTTGGCGGTCGATCTCACCAGCACGCGAACCCGCTCGCCATCGTGTAGCAGGCGGCGCACCAGGCTGGTGCCCAGGAAGCCGGTCGCGCCGGTGACGAGCACCGTCCCTTCCCGCACGGTGCTCAGCTCCAATCCTCGTCAGGGCAGCCTAGAACTGCCCATTCTTGGGCCACCGCGACCATGTCCTCGTAGTGGATCTGCGCGCGGCGCACCCATTCGCCTGCCAGGTCGCTGGGCTCGGACTCGAATCTCGAACGTGCCGCAGCCAGCGCACGCCGGGCCGCCTCGAGCTCCCTGGTTGCCTGAGCGGTAGTCACGCCTCCGGGCGAGCAGGACGCGGCTTGCGCGAGCTCGCGCGTGACCGGGCGACATCGGCAGTCACCTTCGTGACCGTGGGCCCGTGAGTCAGCATGTTCGTGTAGGCGGCGTTGGCCAGCGGGCAGTGGCACTCGCGATTCTTGATGCTGCGCCGGAGCTGCTTGGCCTTTCCCGTCCGCCAAACGGAGCCGAAGTCGTAGCCGTGATCCCGCAGGTTGCCCATCGACTCCGCTCGGACGCAGCAGGTCCAAACGTCCCCGTTGGGTGCGATCTGTCCAGAGGCGACCCCTGCCATGCAGGGAATGACCTGGCGCTGCTCGCGAAGCGTTCGCTTGACGAGCTCGTAGTAGCGCCGGCGGAATGCCTGGGCGACCTCGGCGACCCCGGTGAGCCGCTCTTCGCGCATGCGCTCGAGGAGTGCGTCGATCGCAACCGTGTACTTCTCGGCCGTCGGCGTGATGCCCAGGCCGACCGTGTCGAGCTCGACCCTCTCCTCGGCGATCTCGGTGATGTAGGAGTCGGGCTTGAGCTCGCGCTGGACGTACTCACACAGGTCTGGGAACGAATCGACGTTGTAGTTCGAGATCACCGTGTGGATCCCGAGAGTCAAATGGCCGTAGTCCTTCTGCAGCTCTTTGAGCGCGGCATAGGTGACCATCGCTCGGTCCCAGTTGTTGCGGACTCCACGAACCTCGTCGTGCTTCAGGCCGACCCCATCGAGCGAGAGGTTGATGATCACCTCCGACTTCGGCGCCACCTGCAGCACGCGCTCGACGCTGCCGGGGATGATCTTCTGCTGGATCCCGTTGGTCGGGATGTTGATGATCCCGGGCCGGCAGTGCCGGTAGGCGCTGCCCACCATGTCGGGCAGGTCCTTCCGCAGCGTGGGCTCCCCACCGCTGAACGTGAACCAGTAGGGCGCCCGGCCGAGTGACTCGAAGGTTCGGTCCCACTCGTCCAGGGTCATGTCGTCGTTCGGCAGGAGCCAGACGTTGCACGTCTTGCAACGCGAGTTACAGCGGTAGCTGCCGCTGACGGTGATGTTCACCGGCAGACTGAGCACGCGGCCGGTTTTGTATGTGGCCTTGAGGGCCGGAATCCGAGGTATGACCTTGGTCAGGCTCATGGCATCGCTCCTAGGCGGCGATCGACGTTGCGGGTTCGACCTCGAGCATCGGCTCCGGGATCGAGCTGGCGAGGGGGGGTCCCCCCTGCGGGAAGGCAATGACTCCGCAGGCGAGATCGACCTGTGCCGTCCCGTGACCGTTGAGTGACAGCTCGGCGCCCTCGAAGCGATCGAGGATCTGACGGGCTGTTTGCGCTGCCGCACCGCGATCGCCGGGGAGGACGGCCACGATGGTCCCGCTCCGCTGGATCGAGACGATCGCCTTGGAGCCTAGAGTCCGTTTGATCTGATCGGTGACCCGCCGCGTCAACTGGCGGCTCGCATGGGCACCGAGCTCGAGCTGCTGCTGTTGAAAGTTGGCGATGTGGAAGACGAGGACGTTCTGTTCCCCTTGACCGCTGGCCCCGGCCGCGATGTCTCGCTTGGTGGTTGCCGATATCTCCCAGACGTGCTGCTGCCGGCGCCGCACCACGTCGTAGTGCCCCAGCGCGCGGGCGATGAGCTCGAGGGCGATCGTGCCGACGCTCCACGTAGCAGCTCGTGGAGTTGAGAACGAGCCCGATCCGCCGAGTGCCCGGAAGATCCGCCAAGCGCTCATCGTCGGAGCCTCGTAGTCCTGTTGGTCCCGGATGCGCAGATGTCCGGCGTATATGCGGCGCCGTTGTCGCAGAAAGTCACCGACCGTAGTGGGCCCGCGGTTGTAGACCACCGCCTCCGGCTCGTACACCAGCCGATAGCCGAGATGGGCCACCAGGCCCTGGATGGAGAGCTCGTCCACGGCCGTGTCGAGCGGAATGCTGGGGACCACGTTGCGAAAGGCGACGATCTCACCCAGCTTCGGCGACTGGCGCGCGATCCGGTCGTGGAGGCGCCACTGCAAATGAACGGCATGGCCCATGAAGGTGGCCTCGTCGTTGACCGGCGTCGGGTGTCCTCCCACCATTCCGACCGCGGGATCGTCGAAATGAGCCAGGAGGGACTCGATCGTGCCCTGTTTCACGAGCACGTCGCCGCTGACCATGATCAGCACAGGGGAGCGGGCTTCGCCGATGAAGAGGTTGATGGCCGATGCCTTCCCCTCGCGCCGCTCCTGGCTGATCAGGCGCACGCGAGGGTCGTGACTGGCGAGCTCGGCCACGATCTCGGTGGTTCGATCCTCACAGCCACTCGCCACGACGATGAGCTCCCTGATCCGCCCCGAGGCGAGCCTCTGCTCGAAAATGCTCTCGATGGCATCGCCGATGTTGGCTTCCTCGTTGTAGGCCATGATGCCCACGCTGCAGCCCAGTTGCCGGTCATCCGGAAGCTCCCGCTCCGGCGAGGCTCGATCCCTCTCCATTACCGCCATCGCTGGCATCCTCGAATCCGGGCCTTTCAGCCCTGTTCCAAATTAATTCCGCAAATTCCTCAGTCGCGACAGTCGGCCAGCGGGAGTCAGTTTTGCCGCCGCATTGCCCGCCGAGCGATCTGGCGCACCTTGTGCTCGACCCGGCCGCCTCGCTCCGCGCGCTCGTCCATCGCCCTGGCGTGCGCTTCGACCAGGAAGGGCGGCGTGGATGCGGAAACGGCGAGCCCCTGTCGCCGTCTGATCCCGGCAAGGTCCTCGTAGTGCTGGCTCGCCCAGTACACGTTCATGCGGCAAGCGACGCAGCTCCATTCCTCATCCGGTGTCTCTGCGCCGCACTGCGGACACTGCATGGTCTGCCTCTTTCCTTACC
>DATDKQ010000303.1:0-2188 GCA_036519915.1 Solirubrobacterales bacterium
AAGCGCGCCCGACAGGATTCGAACCTGTGACCTTCGGTTTCGTAGACCGACGCTCTATCCGACTGAGCTACGGGCGCGGAGGCGAAAGCGTAGCGGTGCCTCGTCGAGGGGAGGACCGCTCAGAGGTGGGTCCTGAGACACCGATGCATGAGTTGCGTCGCCATCGATCCCTCGCCAACGGCGGAGGCCACGCGTTTGATCGATCCGTGGCGCGCGTCGCCGGCGACCAGGACATTCGGGATCGATGACTCAAGCGGGTAGGGGTCGCGCTGCAACGGCCACTCCGCACGATGATCGCCCAGGTCCGGGCCGGTCAGCAGGAAGCCGCGCTCGTCGGCGGGAAGCGTGCCCCGGAAGTTCTCGGTATGGGGCACCGCCCCGATGTAGATGAATACGGCGTCGGCCGGCACCGGGTCGGTCAGGTCTCCGCTCCGCTTCAGGCTGATCGACTCGAGGCGCTCCGAACCATGCGCCTCCGCAAGTTCCGCGTGCGTGAGCACCTCGATGTTCTCCGTCCCCTCGATCCGATCGACGACGTACTGGCTCATGCCTTTCGCCAGCGAGTAGCCCCGGATCAGCATCGTGACCCTGTCGGCATAGTCCGCGAAGCTGAGCGCCGCCTGCCCGGCTGAATTCGCCCCGCCGACGATGAAGACGTGCTCGCCGACGTGCTCGTGCGGGTCCCGGGCTGACCCCCCGTAGTGGATCCCGCGCCCGATGAGCTCCGGAACCCCGGGCGCGGTCAGCTGCCGGTACGAAGCCCCCGTCGAGATCAGGAGCCCGTTCGCCGTGATCGTCGTGCCGTCGGAGAAGTGGACGGCGAGCTCCTCGCTGGCCATGGGCTCGATTCGGTCGACCTGGAGCGGCCGGACGATCTCCGCGCCGAAGCGCCGTGCCTGGATGATCGCGCGGCGGCTCAGCTCCGCGCCGCTCAGGCCCGCATGGAAGCCGAGGTAGTTCTCGATCCGCGAGCTCTGGCCCGCCTGCCCACCCGGTGCCTCGCGCTCGAGGATGATCGTGGTCAAGCCTTCCGACGAGCCATAGACCGCGGCGGCCAGCCCAGCGGGACCGCCCCCGATGATCGCGAGCTCGTAGTGATCCTGAGCCGGCCTCGTGGCGAGCCCGAGCCCGCTGGCGAGTTGCAGGTTCGTCGGATCACCGATTGCTGCGCCGTCGGGAAAGACGGCCACTGGCGGGTTTTCGCGCTCGGGTTCGGGCACCTCACGGAGCAGCTCCGCACCGGCCTCGCTCGTCGGGCTGAGGCAGTCGTGATGGATTCCGTTCCGGTCCAGGAACCGTCGGATCTCGTGCACCCGCGGGGAGTGCCGTTCGCCGACGACTCGGACTCCTGCCGCGTCACGATCACGCACAGCCTGCCAACCCTCCAGCAGGTCCGAGACGATGGGCAGTAGATCCCGCTCGCCGTCGAAGGGCTTGATCAGGAAGTGATCGAGCAGTCCGACGTTGACGGCGTCCGTCGCCACCGCCAGGTCGGAGTGAGCGCAGAGCAGCACCGTCCTGATCTCCGGGTGAAGCCTCCTCGCCTTGCGCAGCAGTCCCAGGCCGCTCATCCCCGGAGCGCTCTGGTCGGCGATCGCGAGCGCGATGGGAGCCTCGCGGTCCCTGAGGTCCTGAAGCACATCGACGGCGGGTGTCGCCTGGTCGAAGCAGGCCGCCTGATAGCCCGCGGCGGCGAAGCCACGGTGGAGATGGCGCTCGAGCGCCCTCGCCATCCGTGAATCACTCCCCACCCCTAGCAAGACAGGGCGCATCGCCTATTTATAAGCGCATCTACAGCAACTCGGGGAGATGACGCTCAATGTGCAGGTCGATCGTCTCGCGCACCCACTGCTGCTCACTCGTATCGGCCATCCGATAACGGCCGATCAGCATCTTCTGGTCGTCGAGCGGCAGGCCGGAGATCTCCCAGCTCACGGCCAGGTACTCGAAGAGCATCTCGTTGCGGCGCGCCCAGACGTCCTCTGCGGAGGCGGCGTCCTTGCGGTGCGGCTTGTTGATCTTCCTGATCGTCCTCGGGCTCAGCAACCGTCGCAGGGTCAGCACGTTGCCATCGGGATCGGTGTAGTCGACCGTCTCGACGGCCTCGGACTCTCGTTTCCTTCGCCTGGGCACCCCGAAAGCATGGCAACTAGGGTTCGCGCGTCACTGAGCCGGTCAACATCGCCGA
>DATDKQ010000304.1:0-2068 GCA_036519915.1 Solirubrobacterales bacterium
TCCCTGATCTCCTCCTGGAGGTAGTCACGGGTTGCGGCCTCGCGCTGCTCGTCGGTCAGGTACTCGGGGCCCTCCTCCGGCTCCCAGGTGTAGCGGCCCCAGTGGGTGCCCCCCTCGGCGTCGACCAGGCCGAAGGCATGGAGGGCGCGGTAGTCGGAGGTGGCGAAGCTGGTGGTGGGGGCCAGCTTGGGCAGGTCCTTCTGCAGAGCGACGCCGGTCTCGGGATGCTCCGCGAGGTAGGCGCCGAGCTTCTCCGGATCAGGCTGGCCGGTCTCCGGGTCCGGGATGCGGGCGCGGGTCATCTCGAGGAAGTCCTCGGGGTTGCGGGCGAAGAAGACGACGAGTGCCACCGAGACGATGTCGGTCGTCTCGCCATCCGGGAGGTGGAACTTGACGGCCATGCCACGGCCCGCGAGCGGGTCGGCATCCGGAGTGCGCGGGTGGCCGCTGGCGTTTGAGAATCGGACGGTCGTCTCGACGGGGTCTCCCTGCAGGTGCGCGGCGCGAGAGAGCTGCTTCGCCTCGGGCGTCGCGGTGAAGGTGCCCTCACAGACGGTGCCCTTGGCGTGGACCGCCCTGAAACCGGGGTGGGGACCGCCGTTGACGGCCTGGAGCGTGTCCACGATCTCCTCCCAGATGGTTACGGTTGCCACGAGGCGGAGACTAATGGACGGGGAGCTCAGCTCAGGCGCCAGCCTCGCTCGGGCTGACCCGGCTTCGCGAGGCTGATCCGAGACCTGCCCCGGTCCCTCGCTCGACAGGTGGGGCAGAGGCAAGTGCCCGGCGGAACCTCAGGGCCGACCCGCCGCTTCCTCGGCGTCTCGTCCGGGTCGAAGTGGTAGTTGACCTGAAATCCATTCATGCAGGCACTCTCCCGCGCAGGGTCGAATTCCGCCATACCCCTCCACCCGAGATCTCCGACCGCCCAACCGGACGGCGGGACTCCGGAAAGCCCTACCGGCTCAGCCGGTGCACGGTGCGGGACGATCTATTCATGCACGCGACGCTCCTCTACGACCACGACTGCGGGTTCTGCCGCTGGTGCCTGGGCAAGGTCCTCGCCTGGGACTGCCGCGGCTCGATTCGCCCGGTGGCGATCCAGTCGGAGGAGGCCGATCGCCTGCTCATGGGCATGCCCGAGAAGGAGCGGCTCGCCTCGTGGCATCTGGTGGAGCAGAACGGCACGGTGCGCTCCGCGGGCGAGGCCTTCCCGAGGTTGTTCCGGCTGCTCCCCGCCGCGGCACCCCTCGCGGCGCTCACGGCGCGAGCCCCCCGTGCCACCGATCGCGCCTACCGCTGGGTCGCCGGCAACCGAGCCCGCTGGGGAAGACTGGTGAGCGACGGCGCGAAGCGCCGCGCGGACCGCCGGATCAGCGGGCGCAGCAACGGGTGAACGTCCCGGAATGTGCGCTGAGAGGGGTACTCCGGGACGTTCGGCGGTGTTTATCCGGCCGCTTCGGCTCGCCGCAGGCCGGTGATCGCGAACACGAACACGGCCGCTAGAAGCGCAGCGACGATGCCGAGCGTCGCCAGGTACTCCGACCCCGTCCCGGCGATCAGGTCGCGGACGGTCTCCATCACGTGGGTGGCGGGGTTGAACGGGGCGACGGCGTGCACCCAGCCGCCGAGCAGCTCGCGCGGGACGTAGACCGGCGCCAGGAAGAGGAAGAGGAACACCGGCACCTGCATCAGCGGCGTGGCCTGCAGGCTGCGGAAGCGGAGCGCCACTCCGGCGGCGAAGAGCAGACCGGTGATGTTGATGATCGCTGCGAGCCCGTACATCCCGAACAGGTCGAGTCCGCCACCCTCGAGATTCATCCCCACGGCGAGCGCGACCAGCGTCACCGCGGTGAGCGTCACTAGAGCGCGGATCATGGCCACGATTCCGTAGCCCAGGATCAGCGCCGTGCGGTGCGGGGTGGCCAGCAGCAGCCGCCGGCCGAACCCGAACTGGAAGTCGGCGGCGATGGAGAAGCCGCTGAAGACGCCGCCGAAGGCGGCGCTCTGGCAGAGGACGAAGGCGAAGATGAACGCCGTGTAGCCGGGGCCGTAGTCGAAGCCGGGCGCG
>DATDKQ010000305.1:0-3652 GCA_036519915.1 Solirubrobacterales bacterium
GACCGCATCCTGGAGGCATACGTCGAGCGCGACGAGGGAATCGACGCCCTGGTCGCGGAGGGACTCCCGGAGGACACGGTCATGGAGGTCGTGCGCATGGTCGACCGGGCCGAGTACAAGCGGCGCCAGGCCCCACCCGGAATCCGCATCTCAACCAAGGCCTTTGGCCGGGACCGGCGCCTGCCGATCACCAACCGGTTCGGCTCGATGCGCCCGCTTCCCCGCTAACGGCGCGGCCGAACGGCAATCGTCATTCGGGCCAGGGCGCAGACCCGGCCGTCGTCGTCGGTGATCTCGATGTCCCAGACCCACGTCGTTCGCCCACGATGGCGCGGTGTCGCCGAGGCGTTGATGTGGCCCTCGCCGATTGGGCGCAGGAAGGTCGTGTCGTTGGCCTGCCCCATCGCCACCATGTCCTCCTCGCGCACAGCTGCGTAGGTGGCCGCCGAGGTGAGGCTCTCAGCGAGCGCGGCGAAGACCCCTCCGTGAACGACGCCGTTGGGCTGCAGATGCCGGGGCTCGACCGCGATGCGCGCCCGGGCATCGTCCAAATCGAGGTTGAGCCATTCGACGCCGATCTCCTCGGCGAAGCCTGAGGGGGTGTCCTCGGGCTGACCCATGGCGCGGCACCATAGTGTCCGGCCATGCATTTCCTCGTCTGGGCCGGCGTCGAAGAGTGGCTGACAGAGTCGGCTGCGGTGGATCTGGAGAGCGATGGCCTGAGTGCAACGGGCACGCAGTTGGGTGCCGAACCGGCCCCCTTTCGGGTCGACTACCGGCTCGAGGCGCCCGACTTCGTCACGCGGGAGCTGGAGCTGACCGCGACCTCCGAGGGCTGGCGCCGGCACCTGTTGCTCCGCCATGACGGATCCGGCGCCTGGATGGCGGAGGTGGACGACGAGGGCGATGTCCCGGGCGGTTCGTGGGACGGCTCGCTGCCGGACCTCTCGGAGACACTCGACATCGATATCCAGAACTCACCCCTCACCAACACGATGCCGATCCTGAGGCACGGGTTTCAGCGCGACGGAAGTGGCGACTTCCTGATGGCCTTCATCACGACCCCCACCCTGCGGGTGGAGGCATCACCGCAGCGTTACGAGCACGTGCGCGCGACCGAGGACGGCTCGGTCGTCAGGTACATCAGCAGGGACGGGGACTTCACCGCCGAGCTCGAGCTCGACTCGGACGGCCTGCTGCGCTTCTATCCACGGCTGGCCCGCAGGGTCGAGCCCGGCGAGATGGCCGTCGAGGGGGCCTAAACGGGGGTTAAGAGGTGCGTCAGGCGCCGCGCCTCTGCCCTACGCTTCCTCGCCCGTGGCGCTCACCGACGAACAGCGCGCGATGCTCCAGCTCCTGCTCGAGGGCGGGCAGAGCTATGACGACATCGGCTCGCTCCTCGGGATCGCTCCCGACGAGGTGCGCACCCGGGCCCGTTCCGCCCTCGGTGAGATCGGCGGCGCGGATCCCGACGCCCAGGTCGGCCTGAGCGACTACCTCCTGGGCCAGGCCGACCCGATCGGCCGAGCCGATGCGGTGCGCCATCTGCAAAACGATCCCGAGGCGAACGCCCTCGCACAGCGGCTCGTCCAGAACCTGAAGCTGCTCGCGCCGAAGGCCGAGCTCCCGGAAATCCCCGAGCCACGTGGCGGCCGCAGGGCCGCGGCGCCCCCTCCCCCACCCGCGCCCCCCGCCGAGACAACTCCGACTCCGCAGACCCCGGCGGCGCCCTCACCCCCGAACGGCCCCGGGTTCGCCTCCCGTGTCGCCGGCTTCTTCAGCGGAATCGGGGGATCGAGCGGCAAGCGCCGGACGCAGTTCATCGTCGGCACGGCCGCTCTCCTCGCGTTGCTGATCGTCGTCGTCGTGGTGGCGACCAGCGGCGGGAGCAGCGACGGCAACAACGACTGCAAGGGGGTCGACACCACCGCGGCCCAGCAGGCCGGCGTTCCGACGATCAAGCTCGTCGCCGCCGGCGCGGCAGCCGATGCGGACTGCGCGCCGAGCGGCCAGGTCACGCTGGGGGCCACGCAGCAGGCCGCCAACAGCAAGACCCAGACTCCCACCTTCGCCCTGCAGGCGAACGCGGTTCACCTGCCGCCCACAGCCAACGGCGATCGCTATCTGCTCTGGCTCTACAAGTCCGACACGCAGTCCCTGCCCCTGGGCCAGGAGACGGTCGATGAGAGCGGCAACCTGACGGGCGGCGTCCCCCTGATCGCCCAGCAGGTGCTGCTGCTGCCGGCGTTCGATTCGATCAGGATCTCGAAGGTGAGCTCCACCGAGGCACAGCAACTCCAGCAATCGCTCCAGCAGCAGGGCAAGAAGGCGACCGGCGTGATCCAGTTCGTCGGGCAGCCGGTGCTCGAGGGCAGCATCTCGGAGCTCGGCCTGAACCAGCTGCTGCAGCAGGCACAAGCCCAGAGCCAGGCTGGTGGTGGCGCCCAGGGAAGCGGCCAGGGCGCCGGCAAGAAGGGCTGAGCTTCCTCCCCGCACAATGGCGCTGAGCGAGGACCAGCGCGCCCTGCTCGGGCTGCTACTCGCCGGAGACACCTACGAGCGGGTCGCGGACGTTGTCGGCACGAGCGCCGATGAGGTGCGGAATCGGGCGCACGAGGCGGCCAACGATCTCGAGGCCCAGAACGACCCTGAATTCCCGCCCGGTGCCGTCAGCGAGCGGCTGGCGGCACTCGAGGGCGCTCCGGCACCGGAGGCCGCACGCGGTTTTGATGCGCCTCGGCAGAGAGATCGCAGGCGCCTCGGCCTCTGGATCGTCGCGGGCGGTGCCGCGGCGGTTCTCCTCGTGGTCCTCCTGGTCGTCGGCATCGGCGGCGACAGTGGGGACGAGAACACGACGACGTCGAGCGGCGGGCAGGAGGAGGCCGTGCCCGTCAGGCTCAGCCCTGTCGGTGGCTCACATGCGAGCGGCGGCCTCACGATCATCCGCATCGCGGACCAGCCCGCGGTCGACCTCGACATCCGCGGCCTCCAGCCGACGGGCAGGGGTGAGACTTACGTCCTCTGGTTCGTCGGCTCGGGCGGGCGCAGTCTGCCTGTCGCCTTCCAGGCGGTCGGCGCGAACGGGCAAATCACCGGCAGGACGGCGATCCCGACTGCGGCCGCAAGCCTGCTGCCGAGCTTCGATACGGCCGACCTCACCCTGACCCGCCAGCGCCATGCCGCAGCCGCCGTCCAGCAGGCGGCACAGGCCGGGACCCTGCCCCAACGCGTCGGGACCAGCGTCTTGCGTGGCCCCTTGCGCGGCTAGCCGCACTTTCCTCGTCGCTCAGGGACGTGAATTCAAGGCGCTGCTTTGCATGGAAAGCAGCGGTCCGTCGAGAGATACTGAGCGGGCGATGTCGGAGGAGAACGTCGAGATGATCCGCCGCGCTTACGAAGCATATGAGCGAGGGGATCTTGACGCGGCTGTGGCGGACCTTGCGCCCGACTGTGAATACATAGCCGCTGGAACGGTGCCGGGACGCACCGGCACCTACCGGGGGCCAGAGGGATACAAGGAATTTGTGATGTGGCTGGCCGAGGAGTTCAGCGACTCTCACGCGCAAGTCGACGCGTTGATCGATGCAGGTGATTCGGTTGTGCTGGGCGCGACGCTTCGCGGGCAGGGGCGACGGAGCGGTATCCCTGCCAC
>DATDKQ010000306.1:0-2419 GCA_036519915.1 Solirubrobacterales bacterium
TGAACGGCTGCTGGCCGAGGAGGCCGAAGCGAAGCTCGATCACGCGCCGCTCGCGGTCGGGCAGTGAGTCGAGCGCCCGCTGGACGTCCTCGCGGCGCAACGTCAGCGACGCGGTGTCGAAGGGGGACTCGGCCGTATCGTCCTCGACGAAATCGCCCAGCTCGGATTCCTCTTCCTCGCCGATCGGCTTCTCGAGCGAGACCGGCAGCTGGGACATCCGCAGGATCTCCCGCACCTCGTCGGTCGTCATCTCGAGCTCGGTGGCGATCTCCTCGGGCAGCGGCTCGCGTCCGAGGCGTTGCACGAGCTGGCGCTCGATGTGCACGACCTTGTTGAGCTTCTCGACCATGTGGACGGGGATGCGGATCGTCCGCGCCTTGTCGGCGATCGCGCGGGTGACGGCCTGGCGGATCCACCACGTGGCGTAGGTCGAGAACTTGTAGCCCTTGCGGTAGTCGAACTTCTCGACGGCGCGGATCAGGCCAAGCGATCCCTCCTGAATCAGGTCCAGAAACGACAGTCCGCGGCCGAGGTAGCCCTTGGCGATCGAGACGACGAGGCGGAGGTTCGCCTCGATCATCTGGGTCTTCGCGATCATGTCGCCGCGCTCGATCCGCTTCGCCAGGTAGACCTCCTGGTCGGCGGTGAGCAGCGGCACCTTGCCGATCTCACGCAGGTAGAGCCGCAGCGAGTCGAGCGACGGCTCGACGGTCAGGTCGAGCTTCGGCCCCTTCGTCTCCTCCTCGGCGAGCGCCGGCTGCTCGTGCGGCGGATGCTTGTGCTGCTCCCCCTCCATCAGCTCGACCGAGTGATCGATGAGGTAGGTGTAGAAGTCCTCGATCTGCTCCTTGGTCAGCTCGACTTCCTCGAGCGCCGAGACGATCTCGTCGTAGGTGAGGAAGCCTTTCTCCTGACCCTCCTGAACGAGCTTGTGGAGCTCTTCGACGTCGGGGAGCGAGATGTCGACCGTGAGCAACGGGGGCCTCACTTTCTCTCGTCGTGCTGGGACGGGGAGGTTTCGACCTCGACACGAAGAGAACCGGGCCTGCTGATCCGGCTCCCCTCCGGCTGCCGGAATATACAACGGCATCTGCGGCGCGCAACAAACTTTTTTCACAATCGGTCCGCGCGTGTGTCATTCGGCTCGAACCTCTCCGACCGTCTCGCCGCGGCTGTTCTCGACCGGCGCGGCGTCGAGTCGCTCGACGGGGTAGCCAAGGCGGGCAACGAACGCGGCGAGCCCGGGCCCGACTGCCCTCGAGCTCCCGTCCTCGACCTTCACCGCCAGGCCGAGGCCGCTCGGGCCGGCCGCGCACATGAGCCCCTCGGCTCCGCCCTTGGCGATCCAGCCCTCACGCGCGCGCATGAGGATGGTGTCCACGCCGTCGGGACCGCGGATCAGTCCGGGGTGGGCGCGCATCGCAGCGGCGACACGGTCTCCCCCATCGAGTCGCTCGAGCCGCGCGTAGGCGAGCGCCATCCGCTCGAGGGGCAGAGCGAAGGCGACGACGCCACAGCCGTCGACCCCCATCGCGATCTCCTCTTCGGCCATGTCCGCCGCGCGCGCGACTTCGGTCAGCATTGCCCGCTGGCACGGGTGCTCGGGGAGCCGGTAGCCGCGCGACTCCCAGCCGTGCGCCCGGCAGAGCGCGAGCATCCCGGCGTGCTTCCCGGAGCAGTTGTGCTTGATCGGCTCCGGGGGATCGCCCTCGGGGCCGCACTCGAGCTCGTCTTCGCTTGCGGGGGCCCTCGCGAGGAGTGCCCGCGCGACGGCGAGTTGCTCCGGCAGGGCCTGGTGCGAGGCACACGCGATCGCCAGCTCCTCCTCGGCCAGCTCGGGCAGCGCCCGGGTCAGCGGCAGCGCCTGGATCGGCTTGGCCGAGGAGCGCACGAAGGTCACGAGCCCGCCGTCGCCGACCTCCTCCACCACCGCGCCGTCCTGCACAGCGACGGCGTGGATGCGATGGCGCGACTCCACCGTCCCGCCGCGCCGGACGGCTACCGTGATCGGCTCAGCCATGGAAGCGGGAGCCTAGTAGTGCCGGAGTTTCCGGAGATGGAGGCGTGGCGTCGCCAGCTCGACGACCCCGTTAGTGCGTTTCCGATCGCGAAGGCCGGGCCGGCGCACATCGCGACGCTGAAGACGTCCGACCCGCCGCTCTCGACACTCGAGGGTCGGCGCCTCGCCGGCGCCGAGCGGCGCGCGAAGCGGCTGCTCTTCCCCACCGAGGACGGCGACCTCGTCCTGCTCGTTCACCTGATGTCCGCGGGCCGGCTGAAGTACCTCCAGGCCGGGCAGGACGGGCCGAAGACGCCCGCCTTCCGGCTCGCGTTTCAGGGCGGCGGGCAGCTCATCCTCACCGAGGCGGGCGCGAAGAAGCGCGCCGGCGTCTGGTTGCTCTCACCCGAGCAGGCCGAG
>DATDKQ010000307.1:0-8020 GCA_036519915.1 Solirubrobacterales bacterium
GTTCCGGATCAGCTCCGCTCGGCACGGGCACGACGCACCTGGCGGTCCATGGTCCGGCGCACGTACGGGCCGAGGAGACCGCTGGCGCGGGTGAGCGCGGCGGTTTGCGCGTCGGCGGTGATCACGAGCCGGTCCTTCTCGATGCCCGTGATGATCGCCTTGGCGACGACGTCGGCCTCCCGCGGCTTGATGGCCGCCGAGATGCGCTCGGTCTCGGCCGGCTTCAGCTCGTTCTCGGCGTCGAAGCCCGGCGTGCGGGTGTCGGGCGGGTACGCGCACGCCATGACGATCCCGTACGGGGCGAGCTCGGGCCGGAGCGTCTCGGTCAGCCCGCGCACCGCGAACTTGGCCGGTGCGTACGCCGTGTACCCGAACACGCCGATCAACCCCGCGGTCGACGAGATCGTGACCACATGGCCGCGCTGCCGCTCGATCATCGACGGCACGACGGCGCGGACGGCGTGCAACGTGCCGAAGTAGTCGACGTCCATCTGGTCGCGGAACACCGCATCGTCGAGCTGCTCGAAGTAGCCGGGATGCGACGACCCGGCCGACGTGATCAGGACGTCGCACGGGCCCGACCGCGCTTCGAGCGAGCCGAACGCGGCGCGCAGTGCATCGGGATCCCGCACGTCGGCGGTGGCGGTCGCCGCGCTCCCCACGTGGTCGACCGCGGCCGCGAGGCGACCCGGGTCGCGGGCGATCAGCGAGACCCGTGCCCCGTGCGCGACGGACCGCCGCGCCGTCGCCAACCCGATCCCGCTCGATCCTCCGGTGATGACCACGTGCGCGTCCGCGAGCTTCGTCACCCGGTGATGGTGCCACGCCGACGGCTCTCCGCTTGGAGCGGCGGGTAGCGTCGAACGCGTGGCCCGACGCCTCCTCCCCGTGGCGCTGGTCGCGCTGCTCGTGACCGCGGTCCTCGCCCCGGCCGGTCACGCCGCCGAGGGTGACGTCACCTCGTTCCGGGTGCGACCGAGCGTGAACCAGGTTGCGGTGACCGGCGCCCCCGCCGGCGCGTCCGCCGTGCTGCGGACCGCAGACGGCGCGAAGGTCGCCGGACGGACCGTCGACTCCGCGGGCAGCGTGCTCTTCCGCGCGGTGAAGGCGGGTGCGGGCTACCGGGTCGTGGTCGGGCACGAGCGCTCGCCCGGCGTCACCGTGACCAGCCCCGCCGACACCCCACCGCCGTCGTTCTACGCCGACCAGCACCTCGAGCCCGGCTACGGCTACCTGAAGACGCGCGACGGCACCAAGCTCGCCGTCAACGTGCTCCTGCCAGGCCCGGCCGACTCGGGCCCGTACCCGACGCTGGTCGAGTACTCGGGCTACGGCTACGCCAACCCGGCCGGCGGCGAGAGCTCGATCGCGCTGATCGCCAAGCTGCTGGGCTACGCGGTCGTCGACGTGAACATGCGCGGCACCGGCTGCTCGGGCGGCGCCTTCGACTACTTCGAGCGGCTGCAGAGCCTGGACGGCTACGACGTCGTCGAGACTGCGGCGCGACAGCCCTGGGTCCTCCACAACCGCGTCGGCATGGCCGGGGTCTCATACGGAGGGATCAGCCAGCTCTTCGTCGGCGCCACGGCGCCACCCCACCTCGCGGCGATCACGCCACTGTCGGTGATCGATAACACCGCGACCACGCTGTATCCGGGCGGGTTCCTCAACACCGGGTTCGCCCTGCAGTGGGCCGAGGACCGCGTCGACGACTCGAAGCCGGCCTCGCCAACGGAGGGACAGGGCTGGGCCTACAAGCGGATCCAGGACGGGGACGAGATCTGCAAGGCGAATCAGACCCTGCACACCGCCGCCGCGGACCTGATCGCCAAGATCCACCGCAACCGCGTCTACCGGCCGAAGGTCGCGAACCCGCTCGCGCCCTCCACCTTCGTCAGCAAGATCCGCGTACCCGTCTTCATGGCCTGCCAGTTCGAGGACGAGCAGACCGGAGGCCACTGCGCGAACCTCGCCGACCGCTTCACGGGAACGAAGCGAAAGTGGTTCACCTTCACGAACGGGCTGCACATCGACTCGCTCGACCCGGAGACCTTCAACCGCTGGTTCGACTTCCTCGAGCTCTACGTAGCCGGGCGAAGACCACAGATGTCACCGGCGACTGCGGCCGCCGCGCCGGTCATCTACCAGTCCGCGATGGGCGTGCCCGGCGTCACCCTGCCGCCGGATCCGATCCAGAACCAGCCCAGCTACGAGGCGGCGCTGAGCGCCTTCCAGAGCCAGCCGTCGGTCCGGATTCTGTTCGACAACGGCGCGGGCGGCGCGCCGGGTACTCCGTACCCGGGCTTCGAGCGCTCGTTCAACCGCTTCCCGATCCCGGGCACCAAGCCGCAGTCGTGGTTCTTCAGGCCGAACGGCCTGATGACGCGCAAGCCCGCCAAGAAGGGTGCCAAGGGCGGCAGCACCAGCTTCACCTGGGACAAGACGGCCAGGCCCCCCACCGACTTCGCGGGCACCAACACCAGCGGCGGCGACCTCTGGACCACCCATCCGAGCTTCGACTGGCGGCAGCCCCCGCCCGGAACCGCGGCTTCATTCGTCACCCCGCCGCTGGGGCGCGATGCGGCGATCATCGGTGCCGGGGCGGTGCATGCCTGGGTGAGGACATCCGTACCGGACGTCGATCTGCAGGTGACCGTCTCGGAGGTGCGGCCGGACGGCCAGGAGACCTACGTGCAGAGCGGCTATCTGCGCGCCAGCATGCGGCGGCTCGACCCGCGCAAGAGCACGCTCCTCGAGCCGGTGCTCAGCCTGCGTGGCGACGACAGAGCCAAGCTCCCCAAGGGCCGTCTCTCGAAGCTGATCATCCCGCTCTACTACCAGGGGCACATGTATCGCGCCGGCTCGCGCATCCGGGTCACGGTGAGTTCCCCGGTCGGCGACCAGCCCGTCTGGGCCTTCGCGGAAACCGTGCCGCAGCACAACGCCAGGGTCATGCTCGCGCTCTCGCACAAGCGTCCCTCTCGCCTCATCCTCCCGTTCGTCCCGGGGGTCACGGCCCCGACCCCGCTGCCGCCCTGCCCCGGGCTACGCGGCGAGCCCTGCCGGGCGTTCAGCGGCTAAGGCCCCGTCCACCCACCGGCGCGTCCTTTCAGCGCCGCAGCTTCACATCAACGGGACTGTCCTGCCCCGGCAGACGCTAATCGATCTCCTCGACTGGAAGGCCAGCCTTGATCCACGCGGCGAAGCCGCCCGCGACCTCGGCCGCCCCTCGGCGCAAGGTCGCCTTCGAGCGGATGGCGTGTTGGCAGAGGTAGATGGCGCCCGGCCCCTCCGGACTTGCCATGTGCTTGGCGAGCGAGACCGGTCTCGCCCCAGGCGGGGCTCCGTAGCGGCGACGCTCGATCCCGGTTCTCACATCGAGAATCTCGGCGAAGCCGAGCTGGACCGCGCCCCACGCCGCCTCGGGGTCAAGAGATCGTCCGACTACGTGAGATGCGTGAGATTCCTCCACTGCGGTCATTATCTCTCGACGGAGTCCGGCTGTCTCTCAGACCGCCGCTTTCCATGAAAAGCAGCGCTTTTGACGTCAGGCCCTGTGGCGGGAAGCGCTTAGGAGGCCTCGACGGCCTCGATGATGGCGCCGGTGTTGGTGCCCCAGTGCTCCTCGGGGTCCGGCGGCATGTCGCGGAGGAACCACTCCGCGTCAAGAGCGCCCTTGGTCCCGCTGCCGGCCGCGGTGACGGCCTGGCGATAGGTGTGGTCGACGAGGTCGCCGACCGCGAAGACCCCGGCAAGCTTTGTCTTGGTCGAGGGCTCCTCGACCACCACGTAGCCCTCCTCATCAGTCTCGACCTGGCCCTTGACCAGCTCAGAGCGGGGACGGTGACCTATGGCGACGAAGGCTCCGCCGACGTCGATCTCCCTTGCTTCACCGGTCTCGGCGTGCTGCAGCGTGATCTTGGCAATCTTGCCGTCGTCGCCGGGGACGAACTCGACCGGGACGTAAGGCGTCAGGAACTCGATGTTCTCCTTGCCGCGAGCGCGCTCCTGCATGATCTTGGAGGCGCGGTACTCGTCGCGGCGGTGGATCGAGAACAGCTTCTTCGCGAACTTGGAGACGAAGATCGAGTCCTCCATCGCCGAGTCGCCGCCGCCGATCACGGCGACGTCCTCGCCCTTGAAGAAGGCGCCGTCGCAGACGCCGCAGGTGGATACGCCGCTCCCGGCGAGCTCGATCTCGCCCGGAATGCCGAGGCGCTTGGGCTCGGCCCCCATCGAGAGGATCACTGCCCTGGCCCGGTAGGTGTCCTTGCCGACCTTGACGGTCTGGACCTCGCCGTCGGAGAGCTCGATCTCGGTCGCGTCGTCGGTGATGAAGCGGGTGCCGAAGCGCTCTGCCTGGGCGCGGAAGTCGTTCATCATCTCCGGCCCCATCACGCCCCCCTGGTAGCCGGGGTAGTTCTCCACGTCGGTGGTGTTCTGGAGCTGGCCGCCCCACTGGAAGCCCTCGATGACGAGCGGCTCGAGCTCGGCCCGAGCGGCGTAGAGCGCGGCCGTGTAGCCGGCGGGGCCGCCGCCGACGATGATCAGGCTCTCGACCTTCTCGCTGCCGTTCGTCTTCTCGTTCATCTCGGACCTTTCGGAGCCTACCCAGACTCTCGGTGGAAGCTTCTTCCTGGGGGGCTTTACTTCACTTTTTATAGTAGCGCCAAGGGCCCGGGCGTTACGACCCCGCGGCGGCCGCCTCAGGCTCGCGCGCCCCGATCCGCTCGGGCCGATCCCTCCCCTCCTCCTCCCAGCGGTTGACCGTCTTGCGGAGCTGGAAGAAGGCGACGATCCCCGGTGGGATCGGAAGCCAGAAGGCGATCACGCGGTAGGTGAGCACTGCCGCGAACACCTCGGCACTGGGCACGCCGAAGAGCACGAAGGCCCCGATCATTCCCGCATCCACCGCCCCCACCCCGCCGGGGGCGAACGGGAAGAGGTTGGCGAGCATCCCCAGGAAGAAGCCCTGGATCACCACGCCAAGCGGGACGGAGACGTCGAAGGCGTGGAAGCTCGCCCAGAGAATCGCAATGTTCGCGCCCCAGAAGCCGATGGCGCCGCCGAATGCCATCACGGCGGACCTTGGCTGGCGGATGAAGGTGAGCGCCGTGCGCACGCCCTGCGCGAAGGTCGCGGGGACGGTGGCGAGTCGCCTGGCGACCTTGCCGAAGCGGCCGGATGTATGCCGCTCGATTCTGCGCTCGAAGTCGTCCGGAACCAGGGTGATCAGCAGGCCGACGGCGATCGCCACCCCGGCCAGGGCCGCCGGGATGAGCGTGCCGGACAGGGGTGCGTCGCCCGAGAGCACGCCGGTCCTGAGCAGGATGCCGAAGATCACCAGTGCTGCGAGATAGACGGAGTAGAGGACCACCAGGAAGGCGACCATCCGGCAGACAGCCTGGCGTGTCTCCATCCCGGCTTTCCGCAGGGCCCAGTAGCTGAGCAGGATCCCGCCGGCCCCCCCGGCGGAGAACAACCTGGTCGCCGCCAGTCCCGCCATCGTGATCTGGTAGCTCTCGTTCCACTCCAGGTGGATCACCTTCTCGCCCACGACGCCGCGAAAGAGCGCGACGTAGGCGGCGAACATGCCGACGCAGAAGACGACGCCGAGAGCGATCCACAGTGGATCCCCCTCCCCGATCTTGTCGAGCGCGTCCTGCAGGTCGAAGAGCCGCGGGACCAGTACATAGATCGCGAGCAGGAGCAGGACGACGGCGATCGCGGTCTGGATGAGCCGCTTGGGGTCGGCAAAGAAGCTCGGCTCATCCTCCGCGACCATTTCGCGGTCGCGGTCTGGCTCTACCGGCTTCGAAGCGCTTTGTGGGCGCTCCTCCCTCACCCCTGGGATGTTCGCAAACGATGCTCCCGGAGCACCAGCGCGGATCAGTTCTCGGGATTTGCCATGCGCTCGAGCCGCTGCAGCCCGCAGCTGACCGCCTGTGCGACCGGTTCGACGTAGCGCTCGCCGCGCCGGACCGCGACCACGATCGCCGCCCCGGCGAGCAGATCGACGACGTAGTGCTCGCCGAGATAGACCAGGGCGAAGCCCAGCACCCCCGCGTAGGTCCACCCCAACGCTCCCGCCGCCGGACCGGTCTCGGAGAGCAGCAGCGCGGCCATCAGCGAGGTGGCGAAATGGAGGGACGGGATCGCAGCCCACGGGTTTCCGCCGAGAGTGTCGTAGAGGACCGGCCAGGCACGCCCCCACTCCTCCTCCCCGACCTCCTGCATGATCCGCCGTACCTTCGCGTCGGTGTAACCCTGCTCCGAGGCCCACCACGGAGGAGCAGTGGGGACCGCCATATAGATCGCGCAGCCGATGTCGTAGACAGCGGACATCTGGCGCGCGGAGCGCGCGAAGTGCTCGGGATGCCGGGCCAGGATCCAGGTCAGGGAGCCGTGCGGCTCGAGGAACCAGGCCCAATGGGCCCAGGAGAGGAAGCGATCGACCGTGTTTCGCCTGCCGAGGCCGGCGAGGGCCCGCTGGATGCGGACGTTCGGCAGCTCGCCGCCACCGAGCACGGTGTCCGCGCGGATCGGGTAGTCGACCCGCAGCCGGCGCCGGGCCGCGTCGGGATCGTCGTAGGGCAGCTCGTGGCCCATCGTGAACATCCACATCTGGAGGGCGTACATCCCGGCGTCCCGGAGGCGGGTACGCCTGCCGACGACCGCCAGGGATGGTGGGCCCGCGGCGAGCGCGGCAGCGGTGACCGCCGGCGGGATCCTGAGCCTCTTGCGGAGCAGTGGGACCGCCACAGCGGCGGCGAGGCCCGCCACCGCCGCGCCCCTCACCAGCCTATGCACGGCTGATCCGCTCCAGCGGGATGAGGAAGGACTCGTAGGCGGCGCCGGTCCCCTGCTGCAGGCCGATCTCGCAGGTGCGGTTGCTGCACAGGTAGGCGTCGTGCCCGGCGCCGCGGAGCTCGGCTGCCTCCTCCGCAGTGGCGGAAGCGGTGAGTTCCGGATGGAGCAGGCCGCGATCGCCCGCCATCCCGCAGCAGGTGGCGCTAATCGGCTGGACAACCTCGCCCGCCATCTCGCCGGCGATCTCCCGCAGCTCTCGCTCCAGCCCTAGGTGCCGGGTCGAGCAGGTCGGGTGGACGGCGACCGACCCGAGCTTCTCCCGGATCGGAAGCTTGGGGAGCAGGCGCTTCGCCCAGGTGACGGAGTCGAGGATGTCGAGCTTGCCGTGGCGCTCGCGGTTCTCGTCGGTGAGGTTGTCCGCGACCTCGCTCGCGAGACCGAGGGCGCAGGAGCTCGCGTCGATGACGATGGGCAGCTCGCCCTCCCCGCTCCAGCGCGAGAGCGCCTCGACCGTCCGGTTCGCCATCAGGCCGGCGCCCTCCGAGTAGCCCTTGGAGGTCCAGGGCACCGAACAGCAGTGGCCGGAGACGTCCTCTGGGATCCAGACCGGGCGGCCGGCCCGGGCCGAGACGGCGACCATCGCTTCGGGGAGATAAAGGCCGGCGCCGTCGTCGCTCGGCCTGCCGAAGATCCGGTTGACGCAGGCCGGCATGTAGACGGCGGCGGCGCCCTCGCGCGAGGTCCTCGGCAGCTTCGCCGGCGCGGGTGGCGGCATGTTGCGCGGCCAGGTGGGCACCAGCTCGTCGGTGACCAGGGCACGCGTCGCGTTGGACGCGGCCCGCACCAGGGGCCCGGCTGCCCTCCCGGTGTGCAGCCCGGCGCGGGCGAGCCCCTCCACCTGCTTGAACCGCTCCGCAACCTTGGCGGCCTGGTGCTGGGCGCGCGGGGTGTGCTCCCGCGCGCGGAACCCCTTGACCAGCTTGCCGGTGTCAATCCCGAGCGGGCAGGCGATCTGGCAGGTCCCGTCCGCCGCGCAGGTCTGGATCCCGTCGTACTCGTACTGCTCCAGCAGCGCGCGCTGCACCGGCGAGCCGGCCGGCTGACGTGCCATCTCCCGCCGGATCACGATCCTCTGCCTGGGCGTCGTGGTCAGGTGGCGGCTGGGACAGACCGGCTCGCAGAAGCCGCATTCGACGCAGGTGGTCGCCAC
>DATDKQ010000308.1:0-6369 GCA_036519915.1 Solirubrobacterales bacterium
GGTGACGGTGGAGGCCGTTCGCGAGCTCGGCATAGAGCCGGGGAAGGACGTGACCGCCCTGATCAAGGCGAGCGACGTGATGCTGGGAGTCGAGTGAGGGCGCCCTGACGGGAGCGCCGGCGGACAAGCCGATCGCCCTCGGCGACGCCAGGCGCCTCGTCCTCGAGCGGGTCAGGCCGCTGGGCGCGGAGCCGGTCCCATTGGGCGAGGCGCTCGGACGGATTCTCGCCGTCGACGTGGAGAGCGCCGACCCCGTCCCCGGCTTCGACAACTCCTCGATGGACGGGTTCGCCGTGCGGGCGGAGGACACCCGGGGCGCCGCGTCAGGCGTCCCGGTGACCCTCACGGTCGCCGCTGAGTCCCGGGCGGGACGCCCCGCACGGTCGCCGCTGCGCCGAGGACAGGCGATCGGGATCTCAACCGGCGCCGTGATCCCCGATGGAGCCGACTCTGTCGTACGGGTCGAGGAAACAAGCGTTCGCGACGGACGGGTCCAGATCGAGGTCGAGGTCAAGCAGGGAACGAACGTGCGGCACGCCGGAGATGACATCGAGCCAGGGGCGACGGTCCTCAGGCGCGGCGTTCGTCTCGGTGCCGCCGAGCTCGGAGTGCTCGCGTCGGTTGGCATTGGGACGGTCAGCTGCGCGCGGCGCCCGCAATTAGCGGTGCTGACCACTGGTGACGAACTGCTGGAGCCGGATGACCCGCCCCAGCCGGGTGGGGTTCGGAATTCCAACGCCTACACGATCCCGGCGCTCGCTCTGAGCGCGGGGGCGGAGGTGATCGCCAGGGAGACGGTGAGGGACGATCCCGAATCGACCCGCGCAGCGATCGCGCGATCCCTGGATAGCGAGCTCGTCGTGATCTGCGGCGGTGTCTCGGTTGGCGAGCACGATCACGTCAAGGCGGCGCTTGCCTCCCTCGGCGTCGACCAGATCTTCTGGAGGGTGGCCCTCAAGCCGGGCAAGCCGACCTGGTTCGGAGTGGCACCGGGCGGCACACTGGTTTTCGGCCTGCCGGGGAATCCCGTCTCCGCCATGGTGACCTTCCTGTTATTCGTGCGCCCCGCGATCCTGGCTCTGCTCGGGGTCGGGGCGAGGGCGGGTCGCACCTCGGCGATTCTCGATGAGGACCTGCCGGCGGCACCTGGGCGCGACCACGCCGTGCGGTGCTCGCTCGAGCTTCGCGAAGACGGGTGGCACGCCCGGCCGACGGGGAACCAGGACTCGCACGTGCTCACCTCGATGCTTGGCGCCGACGCACTCGCGATCGTGTCAGCCGACAGCGATGGCCCCGTGGCCGGCAGCCGCATCGAGGTCGAACTCCTGCCGGATGTCGGCCCCGTAGCATCGCCTTGATGACCGTCACGGTCCGACTGTTCGCCGTCTTGCGGGAGCGTGTGGGCAGCGACTCGATCGAGGTCGAGCTCGACGACGGCGCCACTGTCGCCGAGGCGCTGGAAAGGCTCGCCGAGCGCCCCGAGCTGAGCGATCTGCTCGAGAGGATGCCGGTGCGGATGGCGGTCAACCGCGACTACGCGGACTCGGACACCCCGCTCTCCTCGGGCGACGAGCTGGCACTCGTGCCGCCCATCAGCGGCGGCGAGCATGACCGGGTGCACGTCCGGATCACCGATGGGCCGCTCTCGCTCGAGTCGCTCGCGGGGCTCGTCTCGCGCCCCGAGGCCGGTGCGATCGTCACCTTCCAGGGCACGACACGCGACGTCTCCCGCCTTGAGTACGAGGCTTACCGAGAGATGGCGGAGGAGCGAATCGCCGAGATCCTGCGCGAGTGCGTCGAGCAGCACGGTCTGGCCGCCGCGGCGGCCGAGCACCGGATCGGCTCCGTCCCGCTCGGCGAATCGAGCGTGATGGTCTCCGTTTCGGCCCCCCATCGCGAGGAGGCATTCTCGGGCGCCCGGAAGGCGATCGACCGGATCAAGGCAGAGGCCCCGATCTGGAAGCGCGAGGTGGACGCAGCCGGATCGCGCTGGGTGGAGGGCACGGTCCCGTGAGCGAGCGCGACGAGCTCAGCCACGTGTCTGAGGAAGGCAGCGTCCGGATGGTCGACGTCGGCGCGAAGCCGGAGAGCGAGCGCCTTGCCCTGGCCCGTGCCACGGTGCGGATGAACCCTGCGACGGCGGAGGCTCTGGAGCGGGGCGACGCGCCGAAGGGGGACGTCCTCGGCGCCGCCAGGCTCGCCGGGATCCAGGCGGCCAAGCGGACCGCGGAGCTGATCCCGCTCGCTCACCCGCTGCCCCTTGCTTTCGCGGACGTCCGGCCATCCGTTGACGTCACCGAAGGAGTCGTCCAGATCGAAGCCGAGGCACGCGTGGTGGGCCGCACCGGAGTCGAGATGGAGGCCATGGTGGCCGCCGCGGTCGCCGCACTGACCATCTACGACATGGTCAAGGGACTCGAGCGCGGGGTGCGAATCGAGGCCGTGGAGCTGATCGAGAAGAGCGGTGGCCGCAGCGGAACCTGGCGACGGGACGACTCGGCCGCCGCCGGCGGCTAGGCGAACGTGCGCGTCGGCGTATTGACCCTTTCGACGTCCAGGGCAGGCGGGAAGGGCGAGGACCAGAGCGGTTCGAAGCTCGCAGATTTGGCGCGCCGGCTCGGCGCCGACGCCGTCGAGCGGGAGATTCTTCCCGACGACCGGGATCTGATCGAGAGCCGCCTTCGCCATTGGGCCGACGAGGAGCGCTTCGATCTGATCCTGACCACCGGCGGGACCGGCCTGGCGCCCTCCGACGTGACGCCAGAGGCGACCGCCGCAGTGGTCGACCGGCCGGCCCCGGGCATCGCCGAGGCGATCCGCCAGGCCTCTCAGCCGCACACCGATCTTTGGATGCTCTCGCGCGGGATCGCCGGCGCCCGGGGATCGACTCTGATCGTCAACCTGCCCGGCAACCCGGCGAGCATCGACGAGACTGCGCCGGTCCTGGAGACGGCCCTCCCCCACGCTCTTGCCCTGCTGCGCGGCGAGCGCGGTGGTCACTGAGTCCACACGGCCGCGGGCAAAAGCCTGAAAGATGGCCCGCATCGCTAGCAGGGGTTGACCGCACCTTTCGCCAATTGGCGGTGTTCAGCTACGTCAAACGCCTAATCCCGTCCAGTCAGGACGGGAGCGGGGGAACCGAGTTCCAGGGGCAAACCCACCGAGTGTGAGCGCGCGGCTCCTTCCGCGCGAGCCCGTCAGCTAACCCCGCAGGCCTGAGAAGGAGGTTGGTTTGCGAGTGCAAGCATCGGCAGGGATAAGGTGGGGAGTAGCGGGACTGCTCGTGCTCTCCATGGTGGCTTGGACCTCGAGCGCAGCCGCCCAGACCGGCGGCTCGGCGGCACCAGGCGCTCCGGCGGGGGAGTCGACGACGCCCAGCGTCGCCACCGGCGGCAAGGCCGGCAAGGCGAAATTGATCCGCAAGACCGGTAGGGCGATTGCCCCAATCGGCGCTCCGCCGGCCGTGGTCAACGCCATCGAGGCCGGCAACAGGATCCACAAGCGTCCCTACGTCTGGGGCGGTGGTCACGGGACCTTCGAGTCGGCGGGGTACGACTGCTCGGGGGCGGTGAGCTACGTGCTGCATGCGGCGGGGATGCTCTCCAGCCCGCTGCCGTCCGGCCCGCTCATGTCGTGGGGCTCGCCCGGGAAGGGCGACTGGATCAGCGTGATGGCGAATGCCGGTCACGCCTACGCCGTCGTGGCGGGCCTGCGTTTCGACACCTCCTCCTACGGCAGCGGCGGCAATGGTCCGCGCTGGCGGGCGACGAAGCGCCGACCGAGCGGATTCGCTGTCAGGCACTTCTCGGGCTACTAGCCGATGAGTCAATAGAGCCCGGCTCTGAAAAGATGCGGGCTGTGGGATTCGACCAGTACCACGAGCCTGCGGCGGAACTTCCCGAGGAGGCGCGCACCTTCGCGAGAATGGCCGCAAACCTGATCGAGGAGGCGGAGGCCATTGACTGGTATGAACAACGCCTCGCCATCGAGCGCGACTCGACGGCCCGGGCGATCATGCTGGACGCCGAGGGTGAGGAGTTCAAGCACTTCTCGATGAACCTTGAGTTTCTCTTCCGCCGCCTTCCGCTGTGGCGCGAGATCGCGCAGGGGATCCTCTTCCAGGACGGCGACATCGTCGAGCACGGCGAGGAGTCGGAGGAGGAAGCGACCGAAGAGGAGGCGGCCAAGGGCGCGCCACTCGCCGGCAGCGAGTCGCTCGGGATCGGCAGCCTGCGAGGGGCATGACTTGAGCCACCTGCTCCGAGAGCACGCTCCGATCACAGAGGCGGGTTGGCGGCTGCTCGACGACGAGGCGCGCGAGCGACTCACGCCGGCTCTGGCCGCCCGGAAGCTGGTGGACTTCTCGGGGCCTCATGGATGGGACTACTCGGCGACGAACCTGGGGCGCGTCGAGGACGTCGCGGACGCACCCGGGGATGGCGTGGCCGCGAGCCAGCGCCGGGTCCTCGGACTGGTGGAGCTCAGAGCTCACTTCGCAATCAGCCGCGCCCAGTTGGACGACGCCGAGCGCGGCGCTCCGGACGTAGACCTCGAGACTCTCGACAAGGCGGCTCGCAGGATCGCGAGCGCGGAGAACGCCGCCGTCTTCGGTGGCTGGGGCGCCGCCGGCATCAAAGGAATCGCCGAGGCCTCGCCCCACGAAAGGATCAATCTCGGCGAGGACTGTGAGGTCTACCCGCGCCACGTCGCGAAGTCTGTCGATGCGCTGCGTGCCGTGGGCGTCGACGGGCCCTACGGGCTCGCGCTCAGTCCTGAGGGTCACACACACGTGCTCGAGACGGCGGAGCACGGGGGCTATCCGCTGTTTCAGCACCTCCAGGAGATCCTCGGCGGGCCGATCGTCTGGGCGCCGGGAATGAACGGCGGGGTCGTGGTGAGCCTCCGGGGCGGGGACTTCCTCTTCGACTCTGGAGAGGATCTCTCGATCGGATACGAGGGCCACGACGCCGACGCGGTCCAGCTCTATCTCGAGGAGAGCTTCAGCTTCCGGGTGGCGACCCCTGAGGCCGCCGTCCCGCTGCCGGTCTGAGCCGCGCGGTCAGCGGGCCGGGAGCTCGGCGAGGCGCCGTTCCAGGAACCGCCGCTCTGCATCGGTGTGAACCAGCTCGAGCGCCCGGCCATATTCGGCACGCGCCTCCCCGGTGCGATCCAGCCGGCGCAGCAGCTCCGCCCGGGTCGAGTGCAGGTAGTGATAGCGATCCAGTTCGAGGCCATCGACGAGCTCCAGAGCCGCCGTGGGATCGCCCCCCTCGGCGAGGGCGGCCGCTCGGTTGAGCTCAACCACGGGTGAGCCTGTGAGCCGGCCGAGCTCGCCGTAGAGGGCCGCGATCTGGTCCCAGTCCTGGGGATCCTCCGTGTGGAGCACGGCGATCGCGGCCTGGAGCACGTAGGGGCCACGGCCGCCGAGCGCGAGAGCGCGGTCCACCTGCGCCTTGGCCGTCTCGATCTGGCCCATGTCCCAGAGCGAGCGGTCCTGATCGCGGAGCAGGACCACCTCCCCCTTTGCGAACCGGGCGTCCCGCCGCGCGTCGTTCACCAGCATCAGCGCGAGCAGCCCGTGGACCTCGGGCTCGTCGGGCATCAGCTCGGCGAGCGCGCGCCCCAGCCGGATCGCCTCGTCCGCCAGGTCGCCCCTCCCGCCGTAGCCCTCGTTGAAGATCAAATAGATGACGCCGAGCACCGCCGCGAGGCGGTCCGGCAGGAGGTGTGCCGGCGGGACCCGGAACGGGATGCCCGCCTCCTCGATCTTTCGCTTGGCGCGGACCAGGCGCTTCGCCATCGTCTCCTGTGGAACCAGGAAGGCCCTCGCGATCTCCTCGGTGCTCAGGCCGCCCAGGGTCCGCAGCGTGAGCGCCACCTGGCTCTCGAGCGCCAGGGCGGGATGGCAGCAGGTGAAGAGCAACTCGAGGCGCTCATCGGGAATGACGGTCTCCTCCATCTCGATCTCAGTGGCCTCCGGCACCTCGAGCAGCCTGGTCTTCTCGGCGAGCGTGCGGTTGCGGCGGATCCGGTCGATCGCGCGGTTGCGGGCCGTCGTCACCAGCCAGGCGCGCGGGTTGTCCGGGACGCCCTCGCGCGGTCAGCGCTCGGCGGCGATCGCGAAGGCCTCCTGAGTGGCCTCCTCGGCGAGGTCGAAGTCGCCGAGGAAGCCGATCAGGCTGGCGAGGACGCGGCCCCACTCGTCGCGGAAGACGCGCTCGAGGATGGCCTAGCCCCCGAAGAATGGCCGGATCTCGACCGCCCCGCCCATGCGCGCGGCCGGGATCCTCGAGGCGAGCTCGATGGCGGCGTCGAGGTCGTCGGCCTCGAAGAAGAGCCATCCACCCAGCGCCTCCTTGACGGACACGA
>DATDKQ010000309.1:0-3085 GCA_036519915.1 Solirubrobacterales bacterium
CGTCCGGGGATGTCGAACTGCTGTGACAACGAGCTGCCTGCCGGTCCGATCGCAGCAAAGGCGGCGATCGTCACGGCGAGCCAGAACCCGAGCACGAGTCGCTTGTGGTCGAGCACGAAACGGGTGAGCGCGTTCATGGGGTCTCCTTCAGGTTCTCGTGCATTGGGCGAGGTGACGATCCAGGCCTACTGTGTGCTCGACGCCTACATCAACGGTTTCGCCTTCCAGGAGAAGACCGTCTCGTTCAAGACAGCCGAGGAGGCCGCGGTGCTCGCCCGGGAGGAGGTTCGGAAGTTCGCCGACCTCGCCGAAGAGCGGCAGGTCGCCGCGCTCGCCGATGAGTGCCCCTACCCGCCGAAGTTGTGGGCGGCCGGTGGTGACGAACCAGTCTTCTTGGTCGATGGAGGCTGCGTGCATGCGGGCGCGCACCTCGCACCGCCCGGGTGTCGACGGGTCGACGTCTTGGTGTCGCAGGACGTCGGTCGACCCGTAAGCGTGCTGGACGATCGCCTGCATCGTGGTGCGCGCGGGGCGGCGGCTGGAGGCGTTGACCGGCATTGACACCACGATGACGGCGTCGGCCGGCGGGCACATCGGTCGGCAGGCTCGAGTTGAACTGGCCGCGAGGACGGCGCGCGTTTCGTTCTTTCGGCCGATCCGGAACAGTGCTGGTTCTCCTACGCTGTGGGACTGGTGCGAGAAGCTCTCCGAGCGCTCTGGGCCGAATCCAGGCCTCAGGATCCCCCCGTCCGGGTGTGGCGGGACTGGGCGCTCCTCGCCGTCCTCGCGGCGTGGTCGGTCCTGGAGACGATGCTTCGCGAGGACCCATGGTGGGCGACCTGGCCGGAAGCCAACATCGCGTCGCGCCCGCTCGTGCTCACCGTCAGCCTCGTCGTCGCCGTCTCCTTGCTCTGGCGACGCACCCATCCCCTGACCGCTGTCGCAGTCGCCTTCGGCACGCTGATCGCGTTCGACGTCGCCAGGATCCTCGCGGTTGACGGGACGGCCCTGTCGACCATCGCGGCGTCGCTCGTGCTGCCCTACGCGCTGTTTCGTTGGGGCTCAGGTCGCGAAGCCGTGATCGGCCTGGGCGTCATCCTGGCCTGGCTCGTCATCACGCACGTCGCCGATCCAACCGGCGCTGGCGAGATGGTGGCCGACTACGGGTTCTTCCTGTCCTCCGCCGCGTTCGGTGCGGCGATCCGTTTCCAGGCCACCGTACGCGTCCGCGACGTCGAGCAGGCAAGGCTCCGTCAGCGCAACGAGCTCGCCCGCGAGCTCCACGATTCCGTCGGCCACCACGTCTCGGCGATCGCCGTCCAGGCTCAGGCAGGCCGTGCCCTGGCGGCATCGGACCCCGCCCGTGCTCTGGCCGTGCTCGCGACCATCGAGGAGGCGGCCTCGCGGACGCTCGAGGAGATGCGCGCCATGGTCGGCGGCCTGCGCGACGGGGCGGAGCCCGACTTCGCTCCGCAACCGGGTGTCGGCGACATCGAGCGGCTGGCCCGCCAAGTCGATGGCTGGCCGCGTGTTGACGTGCAGCTCTCAGGCGATTTCGCCGATCTCCCCCGGTCCGTCGGAAGAGCGCTCTACCGGCTTGCCCAGGAATCGGTCACGAACGCGATCCGGCATGCCCCTCATGCGACCCGGATCACCGTCCACGTCACAGACGAGGGTGAACAGGTGCGACTGACGGTCTCCGACGACGGTGATGGAAGGACGCCGGCACCCAGGCCCTCAGCGTATGGCCTCGTCGGCATGACCGAGCGAGCGACCCTGCTCGGGGGCTCCCTTCGGGCAGGTCCTAATCCACACAGGGGCTGGACGGTCGACGCATTGCTGCCGAAGGGCGGCGCGAGATGACCATCCGCGTACTCATCGCCGACGACCAAGAGATCGTGCGGACAGGGCTCACCATGATCCTCGACGCCCAGCCCGGCATCGAAGTCGTCGGGGAAGCGGCCAACGGCCGCGAAGCGGTGGCACTCGCCCGCCGGCTGAGGCCGGACGTGTGCCTGTTCGATATCCGCATGCCCGAGGTGGACGGCATCGAGGCCACCCGCCAGCTCGCCGGCCCCGAGGTCGACGACCCTCTGGCAGTCGTCGTCATAACCACCTTCGACCTCGACGGATACGTCTACGGCGCCCTGAAGGCGGGCGCCCGCGGTTTCCTGCTCAAGAACGCCGGCCCCGAACTGCTCACCCAGGCGATCCACGCCGCCGCCCACGGCGACGCACTCATCGCACCGAGCATCACCGCGCGCCTGCTCGCCGCCTTCGCCGACACCCATCCGGGGCAGCCGCTGGCTCAGCCCCGGGAACCGCTCACGAGCCGGGAAGAGGAGGTCCTCATCCCCGTGGCCCATGGGTGGACCAACCACGAGATCGCCGACGAGCTGCACATCAGCCTCAGCACCGTCAAAACGCACCTCGCCAGCCTCATGCGCAAGCTCAATGCCCGCAACCGAGTCGAGATCGCCATGTGGGCGTACGAAAGCCGTCGCACCAGGAAATGACGGCCAAGATCCGGCTGGCCGCGCGGCGACCGATGCGGTAGAGCGCCGCCGGCCGCTCGCATCCGGGAAGCCGTTCTCCGACGGGCGAGAGGCAGGACTGAATGACGGGGCACTTGCCCAAGCGCTCAGGAGGGACGAGGCCGAACCGCCGCCGAGCGCGTGCAGCAGGAACTCGGCGGCGCCAACATCCTCGTCAACAACGCCGGCGTCATGCTGACGGCGCCCTTCGCCTCAGACCAGCGCGAGGAGCACCGGCGCATGGTCGAGACCAACCTGATCGGCGCGATGACGGCAACGGAGGTCTTCCTCGACCAGCTCCGCGCCAATGTGGCGGCGATCTAGTGAACGTCTCCTCGGTCGCCGGTCGGGTCGCACCGGCCGGCTTCGCCGCGTACGCGGCGACCAAGTGGGGGATCAACGCTGGTCGGAGGCACTGCGCGTCGAGCTGCAACCCGACGTCCGGGTCATCGTCATCGAGCCCGGCGCCACCGCGACGGAACTCCCCGACCACATCACCCACGCCGCCAGCAAGCGGGTCTCCAAGGCCCTCGACTGGTCCATCCCGCCGC
>DATDKQ010000310.1:0-5502 GCA_036519915.1 Solirubrobacterales bacterium
GGGGACTTGGCCTCGACGATGCGCTCGATGTTGCCGTCGGGGCTCCGGACGATCCGTCCGTAGGAGGCGGGGTCCTCCATCTCCGTGGTCATGACGGTCGCGGCGGCGTCGGCGTCCCGGTGCGTCGCGATCAGCTCGTCGATGATCTCGGCCGAGACGAGGGGATGATCGCCAGAGAGGACCAGCACGGTGTCCGAGGAGCGGACAACCTCCGAGGCGACGCGAAGCGCTCCGCCGGTGCCATCGGCCTCGGGCTGGACGATCGTCTCGGTGCCGTTCGGCAGGGCCGCGGAGAGGTCGCGATCGGGCGAGACGATCACGCAGACGCGCCCCGCCCCGGCCTCCTTCGCGGCGAGAATCGGCCAGGCGACCATGGGCCGCCCGCAAATCTCATGCAGAACCTTCGGCAGCGCCGACCGCATGCGCGTGCCCTGGCCTGCGGCCATGACTAGGGCCGTGGGAGCGTTCACTCCGAAAGCGTAATGCGACGGTGCGCGGCGGGCCGCATCGAGCCGCCCGCCGCGCCTCGCTCAGGAGGTGACGGTCTCCTTCACCGGGTCGGGACGGATGACCACGGTGTCGGCGACCGGGATGATCTCGTCGGCAGGCATGCCGACGCGATGCGCGTGGTCGCGGATCGCCTGGGGGGAGGTGGCCTGGTAGATGCAGATGGTGCCCAGGGTGCCGTCCTCCTCGGCGATCACGTAGCTGCGGATCCAGCGGACATCGGTGGGGAAGTCGTTGTCGGCAACCTCCTTCGAGCGCGCCGCGACCTGCTCGAGCTCCTCAGGCGATTTCCAAGCGTTCTTGCGGCGGATTGCGTAGGTGTCCATCGATTCCTTTCGTTGGTGACAGTTGAGCTACGGGGAAACGCCGCAGAGCGATTTGGATCTGTGACGCTTGTACGCCCGGGGAGCGGCTAGGTCCGGACGGTTTCGTCCTGGGCCTGGAAGGCAGCGGTCACCAGATCGACGATCGGCTGCGGGGCCTTCTCAGGCGAACCGGCATCCAGCGGCGGCTGGGGGTCGTACTCGATGCCGAGCTGGACCGCCTGCGCGACCTCGTCGCCGTTGACCTGCTGGACCAAACGCAGCGCCATGTCGATTCCGGAGGAGACGCCGGCCGCCGTGACGATCTTGCCCTCCTGGACCACGCGGTCCGGGACCGGTTTGGCACCCAGCTCTCCCAGCAGGTCGCGGGCGAGCCAGTGGGTGGTGGCGGGGACGCCGTCGAGAAGCCCCGCGGCGGCAAGGAGCAGTGCGCCGGTGCAGACGGAGGTGGTCCACGTGCTGGTCTCGTGGACGGTCCGGATCCAGTCGTGCAGCGGCTCATGCTCGAGGAGGATCCGGTTGCCGAATCCGCCGGGGACGACGACGATGTCCGGGCTCTGGACCTCGTCGAGCGAGGCGTCGGCGACCAGGGAGAGGGTGTCCGACTCGTTGCGGACCGGCCCTGCCTTCTCGGCGACGAAGATCGATTCGTTGCCCGGCACCGAGTTGAAGACGTCGTGCGGCCCGATGATGTCGAGGGCGGTGAAGCGGTCGTAGAGCAGGTAGGCGATCTGCATCGTGGTCTCCTCTCAGTGCGACTTCATCTAACGGGTGGCTCCTACGGAGCTCCCTCGTGTGACCGCGCCGGGCGCCCGCCTGAAGCGGGCGCGGTACTGCGCCGGGGGGACTCCCACCCGGCGCCCGAATGCCCGGCGCATGGTCTCGGGGGTCCCGAAACCGCAGCGCGCGGAGATCAGGTCGATGGGATCGGCGCTGTCCTCGAGCAGCTGACGGGACCGCTCGACACGGAGCTCCTCGACGTAGGCCGCCGGGGTCATGCCGATCTCCCGGCGGAAGAACCGGGCGAAGTTGCGGGGGCTCATCGCCGCTCGCTCGGCGAGCGTCTCGACCCTCAGGTCGGCGTCGAGGTTGTCGGCGATCCATGACTGGAGCTCGCGGAGTGGGCGGCGCTCGGCGAGCTGCGCCGACAGGTGGGAGCTGAACTGGGCCTGGCCGCCGGGCCTCTGCAGGAAGAGGACCAACCAGCGCGCGATCTCCACCGCGATCTCGCGTCCGAGGTCCTCCTCCACCAGGGCCAGGGAGAGATCCATGCCGGAGGTGACGCCCGCCGACGTCCAGACGCCTCCGTCGCGGACGAAGATCGGGGTGGGATCGACCTTGAGCTCGGGGTGGCGGCGGGCCAGCTCCTCGGTCGAGGCCCAGTGGGTGGTGACGGTCTTCCCCTCCAGCAGGCCGGCGCGGGCGAGGAGGAAGGAACCGGAACAGACGGAGGTGACCCTGCGTGAGCGGCGCGCGGCGCTGCGGATCCAGCGGATCAGCTCGAGGTCGTCCTCGGCAGCTCTGACGCCGATCCCGCCGGCGACGACCAGGGTGTCGATCGGACCGCGGAACTGGGCGGTGGTCTTCTTCGGGACTAGGGAGTAACCGCCGCCGCGGACCGCGATTGGATCGGGGTCCCTGGCGACCACATCGACCGTGTAAGCGCCGCCGCCGGCGAGCGTGTCGGCTCCCGCGAACACCTCGGCCGGGCCGATCACGTCGAGCGGCTGCACCCCCGGGAAGGCGAGGATGACGATCCGCCGGGCCTTGCTGGTCGAGGCCATGGGCGCATCATGGCGCGATCGCGGTCTGTCCGCAATGACCAATTACGGACGATATCTGCCATACGCCCCCGGGTCTTAGACTGGCCGTATCCGGGGTGGTGTACTTGGCTAGCACGCGTGGTTTTGGTCCACGAAGAGGGGGTTCGACTCCTCCCCCCGGAATCTGGCGCTTCGAGTTTCCCGCGGGACCATTGCGACCGGGTGTGATCTGAGAGAGGCTCCGCAGCGAATCACTCCCAGCTGCCCGACCTGGAGGGAGAGATGGCCAAGGATTACGTGTTCCTGGACGAGTGGGACGTCGACGCGCCGCAGGAGGCGGTCTTCAATGCGCTCGCCGATGCCCGCACCTATCCCGCCTGGTGGAAGCCCGTGTACATCGAGGTCGAGGGCGACCGGGAGCCCGGCACGGGCGTGGCGACTGAGCAGCACTTCAAGGGCAAGCTTCCCTACGCGCTCAAGACCAGCTCGAGGATCACCGTCTTCGATCCGCCCACCCACTTCCAGGTCGAGGTCGTCGGCGATCTGACCGAACGGGCAAGTGGACCCTCGCGCCGAACGGCGACGGCAGGATCCACGTCCGTTTCGACTGGACCGTCCACGCGGACCGTCCACTGCTCCGCTACCTCACCCCCATCCTCCGCCCGATCTTCCGCTGGAATCACAACTGGTCGGTGGCGCGGGCGAAGGAAGGCCTCGAACCGTACGCGCGCTCGCAGTAGCGCCACCCCGGCCAAATAGTCTCCCGGGCCCATGCTCGCGCTCGAGTCCCGCTTCCCGCGGATCGCCTCCTACGGGTTCATCTCGGACTGCCACACGGGCGCGCTGATCGCCCCCGAGGGATCGATCGAGTGGCTCTGCCTCCCCCGCTTCGACTCACCCAGCATCTTCGGCTCGATTCTCGACCGCAGCGGCGGGTTCTGGCGCATCGGTCCCCCGGGCCTCGGCGCGCCCGCCAGCCGCCGCTACGAGCCCGGCACCAATGTCCTCGAGACGACCTGGATGACCGGATCCGGGTGGGTGGTCGTGCGCGACCTCCTTACCCTCGGCGACTGGCGGCCCGACAACGACTACGAGTCCCATCGCCGACCGCCACCGGACGACGAGGCCGAGCACGTCCTGGTCCGGCTGATCGAGTGCGTCCAGGGCGAGGTCGACATCGAGATGATCTGCCAGCCGGCCTTCGACTACGGCAGCACCCGGGTGGACTGGCAGCGGCGGGGTGACGCGGGGACCGACGCCGAGGCGGTCCACGGCGACATGCGGCTGGTCCTGACCGGTGACCTCGGCCTCGGCGTTGACGACTCCGACGCCCGCGCCCGTCACCGGATGAAGGCCGGCGAGGTCCGTTTCAGCGCGCTTAGCTGGGGCCCCTCACCGACCCCACCGGACTCGAGCGAAGACTGTCAGAGCCGCCTTCACCGCACGATCGACTTTTGGCGCCGCTGGCTCGAGAGCGGCAGCTTCCCGGACCACCCCTGGCGCGACTACCTGCAGCGCTCCGCCCTGACCCTCAAGGGCCTGACCTACTCACCCACCGGCGCTCTGATCGCGGCCCTCACCACCTCCCTCCCCGAGACCCCGGGTGGCGAGCGCAACTGGGACTACCGCTACACCTGGATCCGCGATGCCACCTTCACCCTCTGGTCCCTCCACACACTTGGCCTGGACTACGAGGCGACCGACTTCATGGGTTGGTTGACGGACATCTACAGCGAGAACGTCGAGGTGGGCAAACACGGGATGCAGATCATGTACGGCATCCGCGGTGAGAGAGACCTCACCGAGACGACCCTCGACGACCTGAGCGGCTACGAGGGCGCCAAGCCCGTCCGCATCGGCAACGCCGCCTTCGACCAACGCCAGAACGACGTCTACGGCGCGCTCCTCGACTCCGTCTATATCCACGCCAAGGTTCAGGACCACCTCCCCCACGAGCTCTGGGAGGCCCTCTGCCGGCAAGTCGAGACCGCGATCTCGGTCTGGGAGAAGCCAGACCAGGGCATCTGGGAGGGGCGCGGCGACCCGAAGCACTACGTCTCCTCGAAGCTGATGTGCTGGGTCGCCCTTGACCGCGGCGGCCGGCTGGCCGACCGGATCGGCGACCAGGACCGGCTCACCAGGTGGGCCGAGGTCGCCAAGCAGATTCGGACTGACATCCTGGACCGGGGCGTCTCGGACCGCGGCGTCTTCCGCCAGCACTACGAGACCGACGCCCTCGAAGCCTCGACCCTCCTAGTCCCCCTGGTCCGCTTCCTGCCACCGGACGATGAGCGAGTGGTCAAGACCGTCAAGGCGATCCACGAGGAGCTCACCGAGGGCGGCCTCGTCCTCCGCTACCGGGTGGACGAAACCGACGACGGCCTGCACGGCCAGGAGGCCACCTTCACCATCTGCTCCTTCTGGCTCGCCTCGGCCCTTTCGGAGATCGGCGAGAGCGATGCTGCCCGGGAGATGTGCGAGCGGCTGCTCAACTACGCGGGGCCACTGGGCCTTTATGCGGAGGAGCTCGACCCCAGGACCGGGACGCACTGGGGGAACTTCCCCCAGGCCTTCACGCACCTGGCACTGATCAACGCCGTGAGCCACGTGATCAGCGACGACCGCTCGCCGGGCGACCGCGATCGGACAGGGGTGCTCACCGAGATGATCTCGTCCCAGACCGACTAGCTCAGTCGGATTCGGCCGGAGGCACGCGGCCCGCCTCCGTCCCCGGTTCATCGGCCGGGCCCCGCGGCGAGGCGATCCCCAGGACGCGCATCGCCTTCAGTCCCAGCCCGAGCTTCTCGCGACCCTCGGTGGAGGTCACGTCGTGCCCGCAGAGCTCCCGGGCGCGCTCCAGCCGGTACCGGATCGTGTGGCGGTGCGTGTAGAGCTGCTGAGCCGTGGCG
>DATDKQ010000311.1:0-9218 GCA_036519915.1 Solirubrobacterales bacterium
TCGAGGTAGAAGAAGCGCGCGCTCGGGTCGATGCTGTTCGCCATGTGGACGGTCACCGAGCTCGTCTTCTGGAACGAGCAGGCGATGTACATCCGCGGGTTGAAGGTCTGCAGAGCCCAGCCGAGCGCCTCCTCGGCGCTCGCGTCCTCCAGCTCCGCGGCCTTCTCCTCCGGGTCGAAGCCGAGTCCGTCGAGCTGAGCCTCGGGCACCGCGGCGTGCTCCGTGGCGGAGGCCTCGTGAAGGATGCCCTTGCGGCCGTTCCCGTTCACCGTGGTGTCGGGGATTCCCTGCGTCGTCGTCGACTCCATCTAAACCGCGCACTCCCCTTCGCCGCGCTCGACCTTGTAGGGCTCCGAGCGATTCCAGTCGATGAAGAAGAGAAGGTTCTCGGCGCTGAACTCGACCGGCAGCTTCAGGTCCGAGATCAGCTCCTCGAAGGCGTCGAAGCCGGTGCGGTCGACGAAGGCGTTGAAGTTCTCGCCGTCGTTGCGGTTCTCCTCGTAGTGGCGGATCCAGCGCTCGACGGCGTCCGGCACCCGCTTGGCGGGGAGCCTCGCCTTGAGCCGGTGGCCGAAGACGACGTCGCCGCCCTCGAAGTTGCCGGCGATGTGGGGGATGTAGGCGGGAATCGTGTGCTCGCCCACCTTGATCGAGGCCCCGTAGAAGCCGATCGTGGCGATGTGGTGCTGCGAGCAGCCGTTGGGGCAGCCGCTCATCTTGATGTGGATCTGCTTGGTGAGGGGATCGGTGATCTCCATCTGCTCGAGTCGCTTCTGGAGCTCCTGGTTGAGGCCCATCGAGGCCGTGATCCCGAGCTTGCAGCTGTCTGTGCCGGGGCAGCTGACCACGTCGGTGACGCTGAAGGCGCCGGCCTCGGCGAGGTTCAGCTCCTCGAGGCGGATCCAGAGGTCATAGAGCGAATCGGGCCGGATCCAGCGCAGGACGAGGTTCTGCTGCACCGTGGTGCGGGCGTAACCCCCGGTGAACTCGCGCATGATCTGGGCGAGGCCGCGGAACTGCTCCGGCGTGAGATCGCCGCGGGTCACCTTGACCGTGGCGGTGACGAAGCCTTCCTGCCGCTGCGGCTGAACGTTGGCATCGAGCCAGCCCTCGAACTCGCTCTTGTCGCCGTTGGGGCTGCCGTAGGACTCTGGAATGGCGGGGGCGTTGGCCTCCTCGTCGTGGACGAAGAGGAGATGGTCGATCGAGAAGTCGCGCTCGTCCACCCAGTCGCCCTCGAGCTCCTCGTCGACCAGCTCGCGAAACGCATCCATGCCGATCTTGTCGACCAGCACCTTGATTCGGGCGCGCATCCGGTTCTCGCGCAGCCAGTCCTGGCGGTCGAAGATCCGCAGGGCCGCCTCCGTGACCTTCAGGTAGTCGCCGTTGTCGAGCTCGACGAACTCGTAGAGGGTGGGGGCGATCCGCGGCTGGATCGAGGTGCCACCGCCGATCCGGACCTCGACGCCCCTCACCTGCTTGCCATCGACCTCCCTCACCTTCGGGATGAAGCCGACGTCGTGAATGCCCGTGATCGCGCGATCCGCGTCACTCGCGGTGAAGGCCGTCTTCACCTTGCGCGGCATCAGCTGCGTCGTGGGGTGGCGGACGAAGTAGCGGGAGTAGGCAGCCGCGTAGGGGGTGATGTCGAAGGGCTCGTCGTCCGCGACGCCGGCCCAGGGGTCACCGGTGACGTTGCGGATCGTGTTGCCGCAGCCTTCGCGCGAGGACAGACCGGCGTCTGAGATCTGGCGGATGAACTCCGCCGCGTCGGCCAGCGGGATGTGGTGGATCTGGATGTTCTGCCGCGTGGTGATGTGGCCCTTGTTGAGCGGCGCGAGCTGCTCGATTGCGTCGGCGAAGGCCTCCATCTGCTCGGGGGAGACACCTCCGAAGGGGAGCTTCACCCGGATCATCTGCACGTCGGGCTGGCGCTGGCCGTAGACACCCTGCTTGAGCCGGAAGCCGATGAACTGCTCCTCGGTCTGCTCGCCGCGTAGGAAGCGGGCCGCCTCGGTGTCGAAGTCGTCGAACTCGCGCTCGAGGATCGGGATCACATGGCCGGGGACGTCCTCGTAGACCTCCGGGTTCTCGAGCGACCCGAGCTTGCCCTTGCCGTGCTGCCTCTTGGTCGGGTCCTGCTTGAGGGAGGCAGGGTCGACCGGCTCCTTCGCCTTCGGGGTCCCCTTGGCGGCGCCCTTCTTCTCTGTCTCGGGTGCGGAGACAGGCTCCACTGAAAACCGGCCCTTCCTGTCGACGACGACGTGCCTTGCCCGGCGTTTACCGCCTGCCCAATCTAGCAAACCTGATCGAGTTTCAGGTGTTTATCGGCGGGCGAGGCCGTCGAGGTTAGCCTGACCGGCCGCCCAGCACCTACATCTCGCCATGCACCGCGAGGATGTTCCCCGCGGGATCCTTGAACCAGGCGATCCCGCCGGCCGGACCAGAGCGGTCGATTCCCTTGTCGTCCTGGTCGAAGCCCTCGTAGCGCTCGAAAGTGACGCCCTTCGCCGCCAGGTCGTCGACAGCGGCGTCCACGTCGCCGACCGGGAAGTTGAGGATCGTGTAGTTCGCCGGTGCGAGGTCGGGCTTCGGATAGATGAGGACCTCACGGCCGGCGAGCTCGAGCTGAAGCAGCGGCTGGTCGGCGCCGACGTCGAGATCCGAGATTTCCAGCCCCAGTGTCTCTCCGTAGAACTCCTTCGCCTTCTTCGGGTCGTCGACCGCGAATCCGCTGTAGGCCTTGCTTGCGTCGAGCATGGCGTTTCCTCTCTCTGTTTGGGTTCACCCTATGTCGACCCGGGAACCGCCGGAAATTCATCGCCTGTATAGATCGGCGGGTGACAGAGATCCCGGTGATCTCCGGCGAGGCCGTCTTTGGCGCGATCGACGCCGAATCCGCGATCGAGCGGACCCGCGAGGCATTCGAGCGCTATGGCCGGGGCGAGTGGACGATGCCGGCGAAGGTCTACCTGGACAGCCCGCCGCACGGTGACTTCCGGGCGATGCCGGCGCTCGGCGACGGGGTGGCACTGCTCAAGTGGGTGACCTCGTTCCCCGGCAACAGCGCTAAGGGGCTGCCCGTGGTCCGCGGTGAGGTGCTCCTCTCCAGCGCCGAGACGGGCGAGGAGCTGGCGGTGATCGAGTGTTCGTCGGTGACCTCGCTGCGGACGGGCGCTGCGGCCGCGGTCTCGGCTCAGGCCCTTGCGGCAGGGAGTGCGAAGTCGGCGGGGATCATCGGCTGTGGGGTGAACGGGACCTGGGCGGCTCGCTGCCTGGCGGCCGCCGGCTATGGGCCCGGGGTCTGCGCCGATCCGCGGGTCGATCCCGCCGAGGCGCTGGCCGACGAGCTCGGCTGGCGGGCCGGCGACCGCGGCGAGGCCGCCGCCCAGGACGTCGTGGTCACGGTGACGCCGGGGGAGGAGCCGGTGATCCTCGAATCCGATCTGCGCTCCGGTCAGCACCTCGCTGTGCTCGGTGCCGACGCCCACGGCAAGCAGGAGGTTGACCTGGGGGCGATCGAGCGGTGCCGTCTCTTCTGCGATGAGTGGGAGCAGGCGAGAGCCGGCGGCGAGCTCGCCAACGCGGTCGACGCCGGGCTGGTGAAGCGCGAGGACGTCACCCAGCTCGGGGACGTCATGACCGCCGCCGCCGAGGGCCGTCGCACGGACGACGAGATCACGCTCTTCGACTCGACCGGGCTGGCGATCCAGGACCTGGCGATCTGCCGGGCCGTCTATGAGCGGTGGCGCAGCGGCGAGGTCGACGCGCCAGTGGTCACGCTCTGAGTCAAGCGGCGGCGGGCGTTGCCTTACAGGCGCTCGCCCGCCGCCACCTCTCCTCCCAAGCTTCTAGTCGACGTCGGTTCCCTCGACCAGGAACGCGACCCGCACGTGGGCGCGCCACTCGTCGAGGTTCTCGCCGCGCAGCCCCGTGGAGACCACGTCGACCGCCCGGATGTTCCGCAGCGAGCTCTGCGCCTGCTTGAGCGCCTGCTGCGCTGCATCATCCGAAGACTTCTTGGAGCTTCCAACCAGCTCGATGATCTTTACGACGGCCACGAGCCCTCCTTCTCCTCTCAGCGCGATGGATTCGTCGCGGGTGTTCTATTCGAACGAGGGCAAGTTCGCAAATTGCGTATCAGCGAGAACCCCATCCGCCGGCACGCTGAGAATGGACCGCGACGCCCTCCCGAAGCGCCGCCTCCTGCCAGCGGCTGCGTGTGGCCGGCTGGGGGGCCGGAGCCGTCTCCCAGAGGAAGCGCTCGAGAGCCGCTGCGATGGCCGCCGCCTCCTCGGGCTCGGCCGTGCTCAGGATCTGGATCTCTGGCCGCGGAGGGCTCTGCCTGCCATTGCTCGCCACGTCCGAAGTCTAGGTGCGGCGAGGGCGCCGGCGACCTGACGCAAGGCCGCCGGCGCTCAGCCTCTCAGCTGGAGGAGGTGTCCCCCGCGCGCGCCTGCTGCTCGCCGGAGTTGCTCATCTCCTCGGCCTGCTCCCGGCCGCTCTCCTGGACCGTTTCCTTGACGTTCTGAGCGGCGTCCTGGGCCGACTCGGTCGCCGCCTCGGCGGCGTCCTGGGCGACCTGCTTGCCGCGCTCGATCGCCTCCTGGCCGGTCTCTACGGCGCGCTGCTTGACCTCGTCTGCCACTGGCCCGACCTTCTCGTCTTCGATCTTGGTCGAGGGCAGAAGCATCCCGACCAGGAATCCCGCGGCCACGCCACCGAGGACGAGCCCCATCGGGTTCTCCTCGGCGATTCCGACCGCCTGCCTGGCACCCTGCTTCATGTCAGAGGCATCGGGGGTCGCATCGCTCGCACGCGATGCCGTGCCCTGCATCTGCTCCTTGAGACGGTCGCGCTTGTCCGCGATCGACTCCTTGACGCGTCCCGGCACATTGGCCTTGTGGGCCAGCTGGTCCACGGTGTCACTCATCCGGTCTCGCGTGTCCACTATCTCCTCACGGATTCGGGTTGTCTCTTCACCCATTCGACGTCCTCCTTCAAGGTCTCGACGGTTTGTTCCGGTTGGGGCGGAGCGGCTTGCTCCACCTTGTGCTTGCCCTGGAGCGCCAGCACTGCCGCGATCGCGCCGTAGACGGCGGTCACGATCAGCGCTGCCAGCCAGGCGTCCATCGCCTCGGCGAGGACGAGGATCAGGAAGGCGGTCAGCGCCCCGAAGGCACCGAGGCCGAAGATGCCGGCGCCGCCGAACATCCCGACGCCCTTCCCGGCCTGCTTTCCCTTCTCGGTGAGCTCCGCCTTGGCGAGCTCGACCTCCTTGCGAATCAGCGTCGTGGCGTCCTCTGAGAACTGCTTGAGGAGCTCGCCGGCGCTAGCGCCGTTCTGCTGGGCCATGCGATCACCTCACTCCGGCGGGAGTCGCAACCGGCTCGGTGGGATTCGCGCGGGCCCCTGTCTCGGTAGCAGGTGCCGTCGCGCCCGAGAGCTGCGGACGGCTGCCGTAGCCGGTGGCCGTCTGGCTGCTCTGACGGCTGCTGTAACGCTCCCGGCTCGATGCCTTGAGGAAGCGAGCGGCTGCCAGGCCCACGACCACGGCGCCGGCGAGCACGGCCCACGGCTGGCGCCGGCCGAAGTCCTCGACGTCGTTCAGGATCCGATTACCGTCCGAGTCGCGCAGATAGCTGCCGGCCCGGTCGATCCGGTCGGCCGCCTGCTGGGCGACGTTCGCGGGTCCCTCCTTGCCCTGGTTCCGAAGCTCCTGCCCCACCGAGCGAATGTCCTCGGCGGTGCTGCCGATGCGCTCCCCAGCCTCGGTCGTGCGCTGGTCGACCTGCTCGCGGACCTTGTTCTGCGCCTGAGCGGCCACGTTCTGGGCCGTCTCCTTCGCCTGGTCGGCGGCCTCGCCGACCTTCTCTCGAGCCTGGTCCGCAACCTGCTGGGGCTGGCCCGTGTCGTCCTGGTGTCCTTGCGATGCCTCCATCTGATCTCCTAGCTCGTTGAGCCCAGGCGGAAGCGAACGCACGCTGGCTGGCGTGGGTGCCCATCCCGGGCGTGATTCGTTCGGGATGTGGCCCCCTTTCCTTGGAAGCCCCGGTGGTCCCGCTATCGAGAGTGGGGTCGCTTCGCCTCAGCTCCGCTTCCTCCGCTCGTATCACGGTTACCCGATGCAGGCAGCGGGAAACGGTGGCTCTAAAGCGGGATGTTGCCGTGCTTTCGCTTCGGTCCCTCGACCCGCTTCGTCTGCAGCGTGCGCAGCGCGCGGATCAGCTTCGGGCGGGTCTGGTGCGGCTCGATCACGTCGTCGATGTAGCCGCGCTCGGCCGCGGAATAGGGGTTGGCGAAGTGAGCCTTGTAGTCGTCGATCAGCTTCGCCCGCCGCTCGTCGGGGGTGGGTGACTTGGCGAGGTCGCGGCGGTAGATGATGTTGACCGCCCCCTCCGGCCCCATCACCGCGACCTCGGCCGTTGGCCAGGCAAAGTTGAAGTCGGCCAGCATGTGCTTCGAGTTCATGACGTCGTAGGCGCCGCCGTAGGCCTTGCGGGTGACGACGGTGAGCTTTGGAACGGTGGCCTCGGTGAAGGCGTAGAGCAGCTTCGCGCCGTGGCGGATGATCCCGCCCCACTCCTGTGAGGTGCCGGGCAGGAAGCCCGGGACGTCGGTGAAGGTGAGCAGGGGGACGTTGAAGGCGTCGCAGAAGCGAACGAAGCGGGCCGCCTTCTCCGAGGAGTTGATGTCGAGCACGCCGGCCAGGTGATTGGGCTGGTTGCCGACCACGCCGATCGGGTGTCCGTCGAGGCGCGAGAAACCGATGACAATGTTCTGCGCGAAGTGCTCCTGGACCTCGAAGAATTCCCCGTCGTCCACGATCCGCGCGATCACGTCGCGCATGTCGTAGGGCTTCTGGGGGTCATCGGGGACGAGGGAGTCGAGCTCAGGGTCCTCGCGGTCTGGGTCGTCCGTGGGCTCGACGCGCGGTGGCAGCTCCAGGTTGTTGAGCGGCAGGAAGCTCATCAGGTAGCGGGCGTCCTCCAGGCACTGCTCCTCGTTCTCGGAGGCGAAGTGGGCAACTCCCGACTTGCTGTTGTGGGTCATCGCGCCGCCGAGCTCCTCGAACTCGACCTCCTCGCCGGTCACCGTCTTGATCACCTCGGGGCCGGTGATGAACATGTGGGAGGTCCCCTTGACCATGAAGATGAAGTCGGTCATGGCGGGTGAGTAGACGGCGCCGCCCGCGCACGGGCCCATGATCAGGCTGATCTGCGGGATCACCCCCGAGCACTGCACGTTGCGGACGAAGACGTCGCCGTAGGCGCCCAGTGAGACGACACCCTCCTGGATCCGCGCGCCGCCCGAGTCATTGATGCCGATCACCGGCGCACCGACCTTGGCGGCGAGGTCCATGACCTTGACCATCTTCTCGGCCATCACCTCGCCGAGCGAGCCGCCGAAGACGGTGAAGTCCTGGGAGAAGACGAAGACTGTGCGGCCGTCGATCGTGCCGTAGCCAGTCACCACCGCGTCGCCGTAGGGGCGGCGCTTCTGCATCTCGAACTCGTAGGTGCGATGGCGCATGAAGGTGTCGAGCTCCTCGAAGGACCCTGGGTCGAGCAGCTTCTCTATGCGCTCCCGCGCGGTGAGCTTGCCCTTCTCGTGCTGCTTCTCGACTGCCTCCTCCGAGCCGGCGTGCATCGCCTCCTCGCGCAGCTCCCGCAGGTAGGCGAGCTTCTCGTCGTGGGTTACGGGGTTCTTCTCTCTCATGGCGGTCGGAGTCTACGGACGCCCCGGGTCGCCCCCCCGGCCTAGAAGAACGCGCCGCCGCGGTACTCGCCGAAGACGTCGCGCATCGCGTTGCAGACCTCGCCGATCGAGCCTCCGACTCGGAGCGCTTCCTTTATCGGGGGCAGCAGGTTGCCGTCCCCGTGGGCGGCCTCGCGGAGCTCCTCGAGCCGCTTCTCCACCGCGGGCTGGTCGCGGTTCTCCTTCCACTTCGCGAGGCGCTCGAGCTGGCGCTTCTCCGCCTCCGGATCGACCTTGAGGATGTCGACGTCGTCGATCTGGTCGGTGACGTACTTGTTGACCCCGACGATGATGTCCTGGCCGGTCCGGTAGCGCTCCTGGTAGGAGATCGCAGACTCCTCGATCTCCTTCTGGATGAACTCGAGCGCGTTCACGGATCCGCCGAGGTCCTCCACCTTCTTCATCAGCTCCCAGGAGCGCTCCTCGACCTCGTCGGTGAGCGACTCGATGAAGTAGGAGCCGGCGAAGGGATCGACGGTGTCGGCGACGCCCGACTCGTGTGCGAGCACCTGCTGGGTGCGGAGCGCGATCCGCGCGGAGCGCTCGGTCGGCAGCGCCAGCGCTTCGTCGAAGCCGTTGGTGTGCAGAGACTGGGTGCCGCCCGCTACCGCGGCGAATCCCTGGAGGGCGACGCGGATGATGTTCACCTCCGGCTGCTGCGCCTGCAGCGTCACCCCGCCGGTCTGGGTGTGGAAGCGGATCATCTGCGCCTTCTCGTCTGTGGCGCCGAACCGGTCACGCATGATCTTGGCCCACATCCGGCGCACGGCTCGGAACTTGGCGATCTCCTGGAAGACGTTGTTGTGGCCGTTGAAGAAGAAGGCGAGCCGCTTGCCGAAGGCGTTCACGTCGAGCCCGGCGTCGATCCCCGCCTGGACGTAGGCGATCGCGTTGGCCAGGGTGAAGGCGACCTCCTGGACGGCCGAGCTGCCCTTCTCCCGCATGTGGTAGCCCGAGATTGAGATCGTGTTCCACTTCGGGACGTTCTCGTCGCAGTAGGCGAAGATGTCGGTGGTCAGCCGCATCGTCGGCTCGGGCGGGTAGATGTAGTTGCCGCGCGACACGTACTCCTTGAGCACGTCGTTCTGCACCGTCCCGCGCAGCTCCGTAGACGGCACGCCCTGCTCCTCGCCGACCAGCTCGTAGAGCAGCAGCAGAATCGCCGCCGGGGCGTTGATCGTCATCGAGGTGGAGACCTCGCCCAGGTCGATCTGGTCGAAGCAGATCCGCATGTCCTCGACGGTGTCGATGGGGACCCCGGTGCGGCCGACCTCTCCCGCGCAGAGGGGGTCGTCCGAGTCGCGGCCGAGCTGGGTGGGCAGGTCGAAGGCCATCGAGAGGCCGGTCGAGCCGTGCTCGGTCAGATAGCGGTAGCGCTCGTTGGTGTCCTCGGGGCTCGCGAAGCCGGCGTACTGGCGCATCGTCCAGAGCCGGTCGCGGTACATGCCCGGATGGATGCC
>DATDKQ010000312.1:0-4664 GCA_036519915.1 Solirubrobacterales bacterium
CAGGGTGTTCCACGTGACGGTCAGGAACGGCTACCACGAGCCGATCGACGTCCCGGCCGCGCTGCGGCTCTGCCGCAAGCAGGGTTTGCTCGAACGCAACCTCGACCTCGAGCATGCCTCCTACTTCGTTTCGCGAATCGCGATCAAGCCCACCGACGCCCCGCCGATGCGGGCTTGGCGCAAGAAGCTGTTCGTCGGGATGGCCCGGAACGCGACGAGCCCGATCGACGCCTTCCAGCTGCCCAGCGAGAAGACGGTAATCGTCGGCTCGCAGATCGCTCTGTGATCCCGGGGTGGTTCCCGGCTTCGTAGCTAGTTTCGAATCCCGCCCCGTTACTCGCGAAAGGCCCGCAAACGCGGGCCTTTCGTGTTCTCGCCTCGGTAGGTGACCGTCTCGTGGTACCACCCGGGTACCATTGGCTTCGGTTGAACCGCCCGAGCAGAGGGCAGAACACCTGGGTCATGGAGCTCGGGATCGCCGTCTAAGTGACGAAGAGGCTGAGGTCCGTCACGGTCGACCACCGCCTCGATCAGCTGGGGGTGTGGGAAGTGGAGCACTCCTCTCGAGCGTCGACATGAGACGCGAAGATGACTTCACACGTTCCTCCGCCAGACGATGGACTGCGACCCTCGGTTGATTATGTTGCCCGCCCTACCAGCGAGAGGAGGCCCCCGATGTCGGTTGTCGTGTCGGCGATCAGCCCTGGTTTCAGTGCGGACATGTATGAGGCGGTCACGAGCAAGGTGATGCCCGGGGACCAGCTTCCCGACGATTGCATCGCACACATCGCCGGGCCCGTCGAGTAGGTCGCCTGGCTGCTCGAGAACGCGCCGGGCGAGGTCCTGATTCTGCGCCCCGCCCGGAAGGCGGCGGCGCTACCCGCCGGCGCGCGAGATCAGCGCCGGGATGATCGCGTCAGTCGCGTCCTCTTCCGGATGCCAGAGCACGCCCAGCGCGAAGCCGCCGTCTCCTGATTCGATCGCCTCGACGGTCTCGTCGTCGGTGGCCCAAGCGGTGGCGGTGAGCTTGTCGGCGATTCGGTCGATGCCCTGGTGATGATGGCTCTTCACGGTTAGCCGCTCGGTCCCGGCCGCCTCGGCGGCGAGCGAGCCCGGTTCGATCCGGACCTCGTGCTCCGCCCATGCTCCGGGAACCGGCCGGTGGATCTCGTGCCCGAGGCGGTCCGGGATGTGCTGGTCGAGCGTGCCGCCGCAGGCGACGTTCAGTACCTGCATGCCGCGACAGACGCCGAGCAGCGGCATGCCCCTGTCCAGTGCTCCCAGTGCGAGGGCGATCTCGAAGCGGTCGCGGTCCGGGTTGGTGCCGACGGTCTCCGGGTGGGCCTCCACGCCCTGGCTCTCGGGATCGATGTCGGCGCCGCCGCCGAGCACCAGCGCGTCGATCCGATCGAGCAGCTCGCCCGGGTCCTCGAAGGCGCGCCGATCCGGAGGCAGCATCGCCATCATCCCGCCCGCCCCGTGGATCGCCCGGGAGTAGGAGAGCGGCAGAATGGTTGCGGGCTCGTCGCTCCAGACGCCGAAGCTGGCTCGCTCTATTGCGGCGCAGACTCCGATCAGGGGGCGTGCCATCGGCTGAACTTAGCGGTCAATAGCCTGATTCGGCCGCGATGTTTGTGGCGGCCGTCAATGGCGAAGCCGTTTCCCCAATTGCGCGAAGGCCAGGCTCCCGAAGGTTCCTTCGACGTCGCCATCGTTGGGGCCGGAGCGGTGGGTTGCGCAGTAGCCCGTGAGCTCACTCGCCACGGCGCGCGCTGCGTTCTCGTCGAGGCGGGCCCCGACGTGGGCGCCGGGACGAGCAAAGCGAACACGGCGATCCACCACACCGGGTTCGACGCCAAGCCGGAGACGATCGAGTCGCGCCTGGTGGCCCGGGGGTATGAGCTGCTCAGCGCCTATGCCTCCGAGGTGGGGATCCCCACCGCCGGGCTCGGCGCTCTGATGGTCGCCTGGACACCTGAGCAGCGCGAGGCGCTCCCCGGTATGCAGGCGGCCGCGGTCGAGAATGGTTACGAGGAGACGCGCCCGGTCGATCTCGAGGAGCTCTACGCGCGGGAGCCCAACCTCGGTACGGGGGCCGAGGGGGCGATCGAGATCCCGGGCGAGGGGATCGTCTGCCCGTTCACGACCACCCTCGCCTTCGCGACGGAAGCGCTCGCCGGCGGTTGCCAGCTCGTCCTAAACGCCGCGGTCAGCGGCGTGCGGGCGGTCGGCGGCGGTCACGAGCTCGACACGGCCCGGGGCAGGATCCGCGCCGAATACCTGGTCAACGCGGCGGGGCTATGGAGCGACGAGATCGACGCGATGCTCGGCCACACGGACTTCCGGGTGACCCCACGGCGCGGGGAGCTGATCGTCTTCGACAAGCTCGCCCGAGGCCTGGTCAACCACATCCTCCTCCCGGTCCCGACGGAGAAGACGAAGGGCGTCCTCGTCTCGCCGACCATCTACGGGAACGTCCTGCTCGGCCCGACGGCCGACGACATCGAGGACAAGACGGACCGCTCGACGACCGGCTCGGGCCTTGCGGGGCTGATGGAGGCCGGGGAGCGCATCATTCCCCGCCTGGTCCGGCACGAGGTGACCGCCACCTACGTCGGGCTCAGGGCGGCGACGGAGCATCGCGACTATCAGCTCGAGGCACATCCCGAACAGAGATACGTCTGCGCAGGGGGGATCAGATCAACCGGGATCAGCGGTTCCCTCGGGATCGCGGAGTGGGTGCGCGGCGCTCTTGCCGATGTCGGCCTCCAGCTGTCGGAGCCGTCCGCCCCGGCGGGCTTCCGGATGCCGAATATCGGCGAGTTCGGCACGCGTCCCTACCAGGACGGCGAGCTGATCGGACGCGATCCCGACTACGGGCGAATCGTCTGTTTCTGCGAGCGGGTCACGCGCGGCGAGATCGACGCGGCACTGGACAGCCCCATCCCTCCGGTGGATGCCGATGGACTGCGCCGCCGGACCCGCGCCCTGATGGGCCGCTGCCAGGGGTTCTTCTGCGGGGCGGAGATCGCCGACGCGTTGGAGGCCAAGGATGGGGATTGAGGACGGGCCGGTCATCGTCGGCGGTGGGCCGTCAGGGCTGGCGGCCGCGATCGAGCTGCGCGGGCTGGGCATCGAGCCGGTGACGGTGATCGAGCGCGAGCGTCAGGGGGGCGGTATCCCGCGGCACTCCGACCACACCGGCTTCGGGTTGCGCGACCTGCGCACCGTCCTCTCCGGGCCGCGCTACGCCGAGCGCTATCGCGAGCTGGCCACCGACGCCGGGGTCGAGGTGATGGCCGAGACGATGGTCACCGACTGGGAGGGCGGCCGCCTGAAGCTGACCGGACCAGCGGGCAGGCGGGAGGTCGAGCCGCCGGCGGTGGTGTTGGCGACCGGGTGCAGGGAACGCCCTCGCTCGGCGCGGTTGGTGCCCGGCTCGCGGCCCGCCGGGGTGATGACCACCTCCACGCTGCAGCAGCTCGTTCACCTGGGCGGCCAGAAGGTCGGACGGCGGGCGGTGATCGTCGGGGCGGAGCACGTCAGCTTCTCGGCGGTGGCGACCCTGGCGCACGCGGGCGCTTCGGTCGCGGGCCTGGTCACGGAGCTCCCCCGGCATCAGTCACTGGCCGCCTTCCGGGCGGGCGCGGCGGTTCGCTACCGGGCGCCCGTCTGGTCGCGCACGGCGGTCAGTGCGATTCACGGCACTGAGCGTGTCGAATCGGTCGAACTGACCGAACTGGACTCCGGCCTGACCCGCTCGGTCGATTGCGACCTGGTCATCTTCACGGCCGACTGGATCCCGGACCATGAGCTCGCGGTGATGGCCGGGTGCGACCTCGATCCGGGCTCGCTAGGCCCGCTCGTCGACCAGGCATTGCGCACGACGCGCCCCGGCGTGTTCGCGGCGGGGAACCTCATCCATCCGGCCGAGACCGCGGACATCTGCGCGCTCGACGGGCGCCACGTGGCACCGTCCGTCGCCGAGTATCTGCGAGGTGCACGCGAATGGCCGACTCGCGTCCGGGTCATCGCGCGCGACCCGCTCGCCTGGGTTGCCCCCAATCTCCTGCTGGTCGCCGGCCACGATCCTCCTCGCGACCGCTTCCTGCTGCGCTCGAGGGAGTTCGTGCGCCGGGCGCGCATCGGGGTCGGCCAGGACGGGCGGGAACTTTGGCACGGCCGGGTCGGTCGGTTGATTCCGGGGCGGTCGGCGCACATCCCGGCCGGGTGGGCCTCCCGCGTCGACCCGAGCGGAGGTCCAGTGATCGCCAGGGTGGAATAGGGTCAGTTGATATGAGCGACGGGATGTTGCTCGGCATCGACGAGGGGACGACCGGGGTGAAGGCCGCACTCTTCGACCAGCGCTTGCAGCCGGTCGCAGAGGCGCGGCGTGACAAGGTCAACCGCCATCCGGAGGAAGGCTGGGTCGAGCAGGATGGCGTTGAGGTGATTGCCGCGGTGACCGAGGCCGTGGCCGAGCTCCTCGACGGCGCCGACGGCGAGGTGATCGCCTGCGGGCTCGACCACCAGGGTGAGTCGGTGCTTGCCTGGGACTCCGAGACGGGCGAGCCGCTGAGCCCGATCGTGGTCTGGCAGGACAAGCGCTCACAGGAGATCCTCGACGAGCTCACGGATCGCGAGGACGAGGTCAAGGAGCTCAG
>DATDKQ010000313.1:0-2933 GCA_036519915.1 Solirubrobacterales bacterium
CCGGACGTCGGTCCAATCGTGGACACAGGTTCGTTTCCGGCGGGTGAGATCATCGAGGTGTTCCTGAAGCCGAACAAGTCAGCTCGCAGAGCGATCCGGAGGCACATCGGCGCCTCCAAGCTGCGCACGTCGGTCACCGCGATCAACCCGGGCCCCTACGGCGAGAACGACACCGATACACGCGTCTTCAGGTTCAGGCGCTAGGGCACTGGTGAGGAGAAGCCATGGGCTCCACCGGTCCGATTCCGTAGGCCCCTCAGGCGGCCTTCGCCGCTTCGTCCTAGAGCAGATCCACGAGCGCGGCGAGGAACAGGCCGATCGCCGTCCAGGTCGCGGTTGCGCGGGTCCAGTTGCGCGTGAAGTAGTAGTGCCGCGTCGCCACCCAGCCCTGGGGCATGTGATCCGGGTCCCAGGCGAGCATGCGGTCGTAGTTCGGCTCCGCGAGACGGTTCGAGACCAGGAGCCCTCCGCCGAAGGTCAGCAGGAGCCCCACCGCCCTGAGGACGAAGGGGGTGCTGTCGGCATCGTCCAGGGCGAAGAGGGCCACCACCGGCGCCACCACGAGGCCGATGACGCAGAGGTAGTTGAAGGGCGCTTTCGGCGCCACCGGCAGGAAGGCGCGCAGGAACCGGGCGAACCCGGGCCCGTCCATCCCTGACATCACCCGGTGGAAGATCAGGTTCAGCATCGCGTAAAGCTCCCGACCACAGGCCGGCGAAGACCACGCTCGTGATCAGCGCCCACTCCTCTACGGTCCCCTCCCTCGGCCCCAGAGGTGCTCGCTCTGCACGACGAGCTCGTCCTCGTCCCGTAACACTTCCTCGATTGAGACCTCGAACACGTCCCAGGCCGAACAGACGTCGTTCATCCAGCGATCGAGTGCATCGGGCCCGTGGTAGGCGTCCTCGAGCCCGGGAAACGCACCGAACGCTCCCCAGTCGACATGTCCCCTCCCTCACCGTGGGAATTATTCCGCCCTACTGATGCTCCTGGTCGGCGCGATCGTCCTCGCCCTCTTCGTCCTGCCGCCGGGGCTGGGCATCGCCGCGGTGGCGGTTGCGATGGTGATCGAGGTCGCCGAGGTCGGCTTCTGGATCCGGTTCCTGCGCCGGTATCGGGTCAGGACCGGGGTGGAGGGCCTGATTGGATCGAGGGGCGAGGTGATCGAAGCTTGCGACCCAACCGGCCGGGTGCGGCTGCGAGGCGAGATCTGGCACGCGCGCTGCCCGGCCGGGGCGAGCGTGGGCGACCGGGTCACCGTCACCGCCGTCGACGGCCTCACCCTGGAGGTCGAGCCAGGGAGTCCGCGCTAGGAGGCCTGTTCGGCCGCGTGCGGACCGGTGGGCTCGGCCAGCCCCTCGCAGAACTCCCTGATCAGCTCCGCGAAGCGCGGATCGCAGCTCGCCTTGTTCTCGACGGAGCCGGTCATCGCTTCGGGAAAGGCCGCCACGGCGTCCTCGAAGCCCTCGGCGGTCCAGCCCAGGCAGCCCCGGTGCTCGACCAGCAGCAACGGCACGTTCAGGGAGCGGAGGATCGGCGCCAGGTCCTCGGAGTCCCCGCGGCGCAGAAGGTTCTCGAGGTAGGCGACCGCATCTTGCTGTGGGACGCGCTCCAGATAGAGCTCGGCCAGTCGGTCGTCGTAGGCGCCCTGTGTGATCTGGGTGAGCGCACGGACGAAGCTCCGGTAGTCGGTCTGCGCCAACCGGATGAGTGCGTCGAACAGATCGCCGTTCAGGGTTCGGCGCGGCCCCCGTTCGGTGAAGGTGAGGGCCGCGTGACCGAGCACGAGCCCTCGTGTGGCGCCGGGCTTGACCGCCGCTATGTGCACCGCCTGGGCGGCCCCGGCCTCGTCGCCCACGATGATGCAGCTCTGCCAGCCCCGGCTCTCGATCTCCTCGACACCCCGAGCGACGATCGCGTTCGCCGTGCGGTCGCCCCGCGCAGGCTCGGTGCCGATGCCCGGGGCGTCAAAGGAGGCGACCTCGGCCCAATCTTCAATCAGCGGCCGGATCTTCCACTCGACCTCGGTCATTGTCGGAACCAGGAGTACCCGTGGGCGATCCATGCCCTCCGAACGTACCGCCCGGCCGGGTCGGTTTCCAGCGCGCCGCTGGAAAGCGCCCGAGAACGGAAAAGGGCCCCGGTGAAGGGGCCCTTTGTTTCCGAAAGGACGTGCCACCGGCCAAATCCACTTCAACCGGCCCGTCGGTCCTTCAAGTCTTATGGCTCAATGTCGGCGGCTCGGGGGCCCGACTTGAGCCTGTCAGAAGAAGCTAACACGAGACTTCGCGAGTGGTTGCAGTTCTCCGCGTGATTGCGGGCGATTTTGCGGAAGTCTGCGGACTTCCCGCAGTCCGGGGATGGTCGGTGATCGTTCGCAGACATTGGCTGGGCAGCCAGGTATAGGATGAGCGCCGTGCGCTACCTGATCACAGGCGGCTCGGGCTACATCGGCGGCCGTCTCACCGACGAGCTCTCGGGACGCGAGGAGACCGAGAAGATCGTCGACGTCGACCTGCGCCCGCCGCCCAGGACCTGGCCGAAGCACGAGTTCGTCAAGGCCGACATCCGGGACCGCCGCAGGATGCAGGAGCTGCTCGAGAAGCATGAGATCGACGCCCTCCTGCACTTCGCCTTCGTGCTCAACCCGATCCGGGACGAGGGGAGGATGTACGACATCGACGTCAACGGCACCCAGGCGGTTCTGCAGGCCGCCGCCGACGCCGGCGTGAAGCAGGTGATCCAGACCTCCTCGGCCACCGCCTACGGCGCCTTCCCCGACAACCCGAAGCCGATCGCCGAGGACTGGCCGGTGCGGGGCGCCCCCGACTTCTCCTACGCCACGCACAAGGCCGACTCCGACCGGATCGCCCAGCTCTGGGCCCTGCAGAACCCCGACGCGGTCATGACGATCGTGCGGCCCTCGATCGTCT
>DATDKQ010000314.1:0-6493 GCA_036519915.1 Solirubrobacterales bacterium
TCGATCTTCAGCGGGCGGCTCAGCCGGATGGTCGAGGAGGACGCCGCCGAGCGCAGCGGCGCGAGCTGATCGGTCAGACGCCGTGCCGCGCTCCGATCCCGGCCCGGGTCCCGCTCCGCTGGTCTCGGTCGTAGTCGTCAACTACAACGGCGCCGATGCGCTGCCCCGCTGCTTGGAGGCACTGGTTGCCGACACCGGGGAGGCGAGCACCGAGGTCCTGGTGGTCGACAACGCCTCCTCCGACGGCAGCGACGCGATCGCGGAGGCGGCGGCTGAGCGCCACGAGTCGATCCGGCTGCTGGGCTCTCCGACCAACCGCGGCTACGCCGGAGCGGTCAACCTCGCTTTGGCGGATGCCCGCGGCACATACGTCGCCGTACTCAACATGGACGTGGTGGTGGGCGCCGGCTGGCTGGACCCGCTGATCGCCTTCCTCGAGTCCACGCCGGGCGTGGGCGCGGTCTGCCCGCTGATCCTGCTCGAGTCCGATCCGGGGCGGATCAACGCCGCGGGGCAGAACGTCCACGTCACCGGGCTCGGCTTCAACCGCTGGCTGGAGGAGCCACGCGAGCGCGCTGGGAGCGCCCCCTTCCGCGTCAGCGGCCTGCACGGTGCGTCGTTTCTGATCCGCCGAGACGACTTCGAGTCGATCGGCGGCTGGGACGAGAGCGGCTTCCTCTACCACGAGGATGTCGAGCTCTCCTGGCTCCTGCGGATCACCGGCAGGGAGATCTACTGTGTGCCCGCCTCGACGGTCAGCCACGACTACCACCTGACGATGTTCCCCCACAAGCTCTTTCTGCTGGAGCGGAACCGCTGGTCGATGCTGCTCGCCAACACCCGCCTTTCGACCAGGCTGGCGCTCTCTCCGCTGCTCGCGATCACCGAGCTGATGATGTGGGGCTACTGCCTGCTCCGCGGGCCCTCGTTCATGCGGGCAAAGCTGGATTCGTACCGCTGGATCTCCGGGCACCGCGAGCGAATTCGTGAGCGTCGGCGGTTCGTGGACTCGCTGCGCCGCCGCTCCGACTGGGGCGTGCTGCGGGGGCTGCACTGGAGCTATCCGCTCGACCAGTTCGTGACGCTCGGGCGTGAGCGAGGCGAGTCCGAGCGCAACCGGATCGCCGCTTAGGGCCGCTTTCGAGCCGACTCCATATCCTCCCCGCCCACTTGGCCCTCTTCACCGGGACCTACCTCTCTGCAGGGATAATCCTGCTCTCCTCCCTGGTTGTCGGCCGGGCGGTGCTGCTTGCTCTGGGCCGCCATCGAGCCTCGTTCCTCGAGGGGCCGGTGGGCCTCGCGATCCTCATCCTGATCTGTACGGTCGCCATCCGGCTCCCGGGCGACGCCGCCACCTCCCTGGCCGCCTCCGCGATCGTCGTCGTCGCCTCGGTCGGCTTCCTGATCGTCCGCCGCGAGGCGATCCTCGGGCCGGCCGTCGGCCTCGCGCTGCCGGTGGCCCTGCTCGCGGGATTGCTCGCCTCGCTGCCCTTCATCGCCAGCGGCCACCTCGGGATCCCGGGCGTCGGCCTCAACAACGACATGGCGATGCACCTGGTCGACACGGACTATCTGCTCGACCCACACGGCCCGCAGCCGCAGAGCATCGTCAACGGATATCCGCTCGGGCCACACAGCCTGGTCGCGACGGTCGTCAACCTGCTCGGAACGGACCCGCTGCAGGGCTGGCTCGGTCTCCTCATCGCCGCGCCCATCCTCACGGCAATCACGTCGCTTGGCTTGTTGAGGGAGCTCCCGGGCTGGCGGCACATCCTCGGCGCTGTGCTGGTCGGCCTCGCCTACCTGACCGCCTCGGTGCTCGGGATCGCCGGCTTCAAGGAGCTGATCGCCGGCATGTTCCTGATCGCCTTCGCAATCGGGCTTCGGGAAATCGAGCGGGAGAGCGACGGCCGCATCGCGATCGTGATCGGGCTCGCGCTGATCACGGCCGCGATGATCCCGGTCTACAGCCTGCCCGGCGTCGCCTGGCTGGCCGTAACCGCGGGGCTCTGGTTGCTCGCGCATCTGCTTCGCATCCGAGCGGAAAGCGGACCGGTGGGCGTGCGGCAGGCGGTGCGAGCCTCGCTGCCGATCGTGATCCCCGCGGCGATCGTCCTGTTGCTCGTCGGGCTCGTCGAGCTGCCAAAGATCATCGACTTCCTCCGATCGGGCTCGATCGGGAACGTCGCGGACACCAACAGCAAGCTGCGCTATGTGGTCTCTCCGCTGGAGACCCTCGGGATCTGGCCGAGCGGAAACTGGCTGCTCGGCACCCACGACTTCTCCCACGACTGGCTCTATTGGCTCTTCGGGCTGATCGGGCTCGCCGGGCTGGTCGTCGGCTTCGTCTGGTGGATCGGGCGCCGGGACTACGCCGTCCCGGCCGCCGCCGTCTCCGGGCTGGTCATCTACCTGCTCACGAAGTACATCGAGGACGGCGGCCTCTACATCCTCGCCAAGGCCGTCGTCGTGCCGGCCTCGGCCGTGATGCTGCTCGTCGTCACGGCGCTGCTGGCCCCGGGCGGGGGCCCGGGAAAGCGGGTCTTCACCGTGGTCTTCATCGCGCTGGCGGCGTACTCGTCCTTCCTCGCCCTGCGCGACACGATCGTGGCGCCGACCGACCGCCTGGATCAGCTCGCCGAGTTCCGGAGCAGGGTGGCGGGACAGAGCGTGCTCGCCTTGACCAGCGACCGCTTCACGGACTACGCCCTGCGGACCGCCACGGTCTACAGCCCTGCCTACAACTCCGAGAACAGGGTCGCCTCGACCGGCGCCAAGACTCAGCGGCTGCCGATCGACTTCGACACGGTGCCGTTCGACGTCCTCAATCAGTACCCGTACGCGGTGACCACCAGCGCCGTCTACCAGAGCCAGGCGCCCCCCGGCTGGACCCTGGCCGCCTCGAACGACTCCTACAGACTTTGGAAGCGCACCGGAACGACACCAAACGTCGCGATCCTCGCGGAGGAGGCGAGACCGGGCCGCGTCTTCCGCTGCAACAACCCGAAGTTCCGCTCGGTGCTCGCTGGCGGCGGCGAGGCGGTCGTCTGGCCCCGGCCGGTGATCGCCAAACGGCTCTACTGGAAGGCCGGCGCGGCCGGCGGTGTCCTGGCCGAAGGGGGCGTCAGCTCCCCCAAGCGGGGGTCTCTCGACAACAACCTCACCCCCGGCCAGACCGCGAGCCAGACGATCAACCTGCCGCCGGGACAGTGGAAGCTCTCCATCCAGTACGTCAGCCCTGTGACGGGCATCGAGGTGAGGGCGCCCGGCGTCACGACACATCTCCCCGCCGGCATGGACGCGGCGATCCCGTATCGCCCCGACCAGGGTCCCTACTGGCCGGCGGGCGAGGTGACCAGCAAGGGCGGTCCGATCACCGTCAGCGTCCAGGCCGACGACGTCAACCTCCTGCAGAAGGTGCTGGGGGTCGACGCCCCCGCCGTGATCGGCAACCTGACGGCCGTGAACCGCACCGGCTTCCGGAGGATCCCGACGGCATCCGCGTGCGGCCTCTACGTCGACCACATCATCGGCGGGGACGTCCCGAGTCGGCCTGGACAGATAGGCGGGGCAACAGGCAAGGAGAAATCCAGCGGGAAATAGGCGCGTCCCTACACTTCCACCGCATGAAGGTAGGAGTCGTGGGGCTGGGGTACGTGGGGCTGCCGTTGGCGGTCGCCTTCGCCGAGGAGGGTCACGATGTGGCCGGCCTCGATGCTGACCCGCGCAAGATCGACGCGCTGGCGGAGCACAAGAGCTATATCGAGGACGTTCCCTCGGAGCGTCTCGCGGCGCTGGATGGGCGACTCACCGCCACGAGCCGCTACGCGGACCTGAGCTCCTGCGACGCCGTGATCATCTGCGTCCCGACGCCGCTGACCAACTCGCGCGAGCCCGACCTGAGCTACCTGATCGACGCCGCCACCTCGCTGGCCGCAGTGATGCAGAAGGGCCAGCTGGTAGTGCTCGAGTCGACCACCTACCCGGGCACGACGAGGGAGCGCCTCCGCCCGATCTTGGAGGAGTCCGGCCTGGCCGCAGGCCGCGACTTCAACGTCGCCTTCTCCCCCGAGCGGATCGATCCGGGACGGACCGACTACACGATCCGGACCACCCCCAAGGTGGTCGGCGGGCTCACGAAGGAGTGCACCGCGCGGGCGGTCGCGCTCTACAGCGAGATCTGCGACCAGGTGATCGAGGTCTCCACCCCGGACGCCGCCGAGCTGACCAAGCTGCTCGAGAACATCTTCCGCTCGGTCAACATCGCCCTGGTCAACGAGCTGGCGATGCTCTGCGAGCGGCTCGAGGTCGACGTCTGGGAGGTCGTCGAGGCCGCCGCCTCGAAGCCCTTCGGGTTCATGCGCTTCGACCCGGGGCCGGGCATGGGCGGCCACTGCCTGCCGGTCGATCCCTTCTACCTCTCCTACAAGGCCAGGGAGCACGACTTCTACACCGAGTTCATCGAGCTCGCCGGGAAGATCAACCAGAACCAGCCGCAGTGGTGCGTGCGGCGGATCGAGCGGGCACTGAACGAGGTCGCCAAGCCCACCAACGGCTCCAAGGTGGTCCTGCTCGGCGTCTCGTACAAGGCCGGCGTCGGCGACATGCGGGAGTCCCCCGCCCTGAAGATCATCCACCTGCTTCGTGACCTCGGCGCCGACGTCAGCTACCACGACCCGCACGTACCGGAGCTGATCGACCTCGAGCTCTCCTCGGCGCCGCTCGAAGAGTCGCTGGCGGCCGCCGACCTGGTCTGCATCGTCACCGCGCACCCGTCGATCGACTACGGCGACGTGGTCGAGCGCTCCCCGCTCGTCCTCGATTTCCGCGGCGTCACCCGCGGGATTCAGTCCGAGAAGCTGGTTCGGCTCTAGCGGCCGGTCAGCCGCCGCGTTACGGTCCCGGGGTGGCCAACCCGAGGGCCGAGGCCGAGGACATGCTGGGTGGCGACTACGAGGCCCGCGTACTCGAGCCCTCCCCACCTGCGGTCAGCGAGGATCCCTGGACCGACGATCCGGTGGAGCCGGGTGAGGTCCCCGAGGGCCGGGACCTGGTCTCGCCCGTCCACAACCGCGGCGACCTCACCTGGGACGAGATCGCGAGCCAGGATCCCGACTTGGCGCCGTGGTGCGCCGAGCGCTGGCTCGGGGCCTGGAAGCGGCTCGAGCCGCTGCCGGCGGCCTTTGGCGAGACGCGGGACGCCCTCCACAAGGTGGCGGAGGCCGTCGTCTCCCCCGCCCGACAGCCGCCCGGCGAGGTCTCGCTCCGCTACACGCGCGGCGGCTTCGGCACTCCCTTCTTCGAGGAGGACGGCCAGGACTGCCAGGTTCGGGTCGCGGATGGTGAGCTCGTTCGCCAACGCGGCAGGGACGAGACCACCGAGCCGCTGCCGCCCGAGGTCGATGCGGCCGCTACGAGCGCGCTGGGAGACTTCTACGGCTTCGGCTGCTCGGTGCTCGAGCAGCTGCGGGCCGATGAGGTCGACGGTGACCCGTCGAAGGTCGTCCTCTGGCCCCAGCACTTCGACATCGCCCTCGATCTCGGCTCCGAGAACGCGGGCAAGCGGGCGACGATCGGAGCGTCGCCCGGAGACGAGAGCCATTCCGAGCCCTACCTCTACGTCACCCCATGGACGGCCGAGGTCTCGGGGGACCTCTGGCAGGCCCAGGCCTTTGAGGGCGCCGAGCTCGGGTACGCCGAGCTGCTGGCGGCCCCCGACCAGCGGCGGGCTGCCCTCGACTTCCTCCGCGAGCGGTATCGGGCCCTGCAGCAGCGGTGACCCGGCAACTCGCGTGCGCCGCCGCGGTGCTCACCGCCGCCGTTCTCGCGGCCGCGCCGGGTGCGGGTGGCGCGACCGCACCGTTCCCGCGGATCGTCGGCGGCGGCAAGGCGAACGCGACAGGGTGGCAATTCGCCGTCGCCCTGGAGCAGAAGCGCCGGCTGATCTGCACCGGGTCGCTGATCGCGCCCACCAAGGTGTTGACGGCCGCCCATTGTGCGAAGGGCGGCAAGCGCAAGCAGCTCTCGGTCTTCGCGGGCAGCGCCTCGATCAAGCCGGCGCGACGGCCTCCCCGGATCAAGGTGAGTGGTGTGGTGATCGACCCGGCCTACAACGGCCGCAAGGTCGAGCGCGACTTTGCGGTCCTGACGCTGGCGAGAGCACCAGCGGTCGAACCGATCGCACTGCCGACACCAGCGGAGTCCAAGGTGGCGACCGAACCCGGCCGCATGGTCCGCACCGGCGGCTGGGGCACCAGGAGTGCCTGGGGCTTCAACGTCGCCCGGCGGCTGAAGGCGACCAAGGAGCGGGTTTTCACGGCGCGGGTCTGCGACAACCTCTTCGGCAAGGAGCGCGGCTTCCAGCAGGGGACGATGATCTGCGCGCTCGGGAAGCGGATCCGGCGCTTCCACAGCCGGCTGCCCTACCACTCGACCTCCTGCACCGGCGACAGCGGCGGGCCGGTTGTGGCCAACACGCCCCGCGGCCCTCGCC
>DATDKQ010000315.1:0-15127 GCA_036519915.1 Solirubrobacterales bacterium
CAGGACGCTCCGAAGAAATAGAACGACGGGGTGTGCGCCGACCCCCTGCCGGCGGCTGCCGCTATCCGAACGTGAACACGTATGCGTGGGCGCCGGGATCGAGGAACGCGATCTCGAAGGTGCGGTCGCCGGCGCCGCCCGGCTGACGGACCAGCTGATAGAGCCGGGACTCGACGATGGTGCCATTGCCCTGGTCGTCGACGTCGCTCCCGTGAGCCTCGCCCGGCGGTGCCCCATCGACGAGCACCCGAAATCGCACCCGGTCGCCCGATTCCGAAGGGCCCAGCACGAGATTCACATCGCGGGCGTGAAACCGATAGGTGATCGCACCGTCGGGTTCATTTATCAAGGTGGCCTGTCGACCGACGGTCCAATCTCCGGAGAGCGACCACTCGTTGAGATCCAGCTCGGGAGCCTCGACGTAGGCGCGCGGCTGGTCGGGGAGCATCCGATCGGGGGAGACGAACCTCTCGGCCCGCTCATAGCCGAGGTAGGTCTCGGGGGACCCCAGGGTCTCCCAATCCGCCGGAGCCTCAATCGCGGAGATTTCAGGCGACACCAGCTCGCGATCGAGGTCGTCCGAGCCGGCCTCGGCCAACAGCTGCTGGATGACCCGCTCGGAGCGCTCGTAGTCCTCCTCCCCGAGATGGTGATGGCGGATTCGCCCCTCAGCGTCGATGAAGTACAGGGCGGGCCAGGCGTTGTTGTCGAAGGCGCGCCAGACGGCGAATTCGTTGTCCATCGCGATCGGATAGTCGACACCCATCGCCTCGAGCGCGGGGCGGACCTTCTCGACGTCGTGCTCGAACGGGAACTCCGGCGAGTGGGCTCCGACCACCACCAGCCCCTGCTCCCGGTACTTCTGGGCCCAGGCCCGCGCGTAGGGAAGCGTGCGTAGCCAGTTGACGCAGGAGTAGGTGCAGAACTGGACCACGACGACCCTCCCGCGGAGCCCGGCCGGCGTCAGTGGTTCGGAGTTGAGCCATGTGGTCGCGCCGCCGAGGTCCGGGAACTCACCCTCGACCGCCAGCTCGCCCGCCCCGCCTCTGATCCTCTCGAGCATCTCCTCCTCCAATCGTTGTCGCCGATCGCCGGCTAACCGACCGCGGCGACGGCCTCCATGATCACGTCGGCCACGACCACGGGCTCCGAGACCATGATCACGTGGGAGCCCGGAACCTCGGTGATCGCCGCGCCGGCGCGCTCCGCCTCGGCTCGGATGACATCGGTCCCCGCCGCCTTGTCGACTGTCGCGACCACGGCCCAGGACGGCAGGTCCTTCCAGGCGGGTGGCCCCGACGGCTCGGAGAACCCCAGCTCAGCAATGGGCCGCTGGGTGGCGGCCATCAATGCCGTCTGATCGGTTGGCAGGTCGGCCGCGAACGCCTCGTGGAACTTCGCGGGATCGATCGCGAGCTCGACGGCCGGCTCACCGCCGTTCGCCAAGGGATAGTGCTGGGGGACGAGCGCGCTGTTCAGGACGCTGTCCTTGGACCCATCCTCCACCTCGCCCAAACGCTCCCCCTCATCCGGGGCGAAGGCGGCGACGAAGACGAGGCCGACGACGTTCTTGGCCTGCTTGGCGGCATTTGTGATCACCGCGCCGCCGTATGAGTGACCGACCGCGACGATCGGGCCCGGCGTCTCGTCGAACACAGTGGCTATGTAGGCGGAGTCATTGGCGATGCCCCGCAGTGGGTTAGCCGGCGCCTTGACCTGCACGCCCTCGCCTTGGAGCCTCTCGATCACGCCGTTCCAGCTGGAGGCGTCGGCGAACGCGCCGTGCACCAGCACGACGGTCGGCGAGCCATCTTTGTTCGTTGCGTCAGGCATGCTCTTTCCTTTCAATGAGCGAGCTTGTTGGCCGATCAGCGCAGCGACCTGAAAGTCGCCCGGACCTCCTCTGACAACTTCTGCGGCTGCTCCCAGGCGGCGAAGTGGCCGCCCTCGTCGGCCTCCCCGAAGTGAATGAGCTTCGGATACGCCTTCTCCGCCCAGCTCCGCGGAGCCGGGTAGAGCTCGTCGGGGAAGACCGTGAGCCCGACCGGGAGCTCGACGCCCTTGACGTCGAAGAAGCCCAACTTGCTCTCCCAGTAGAGCCGCGCCGAGGAGATCCCACTGTTGGTCAGCCAGTAGTGGGTGGCGTTGTCGAGCACGTCGTCTCGCGAGAGGCCGCCGGGATTGCGGGCGAAGGCGCGCGCGATCAGCTGATAGCTAGCCTCGTCGTGATCGAGCATCCAGGCCGCCAGGCCGATCGGCGAATCCACGATGCCGTAGAGCGTCTGCGGCCGGTTGCCCATTTCCCCCGCGTAGCCGGTGCCGGTGGCGAAGAAGTGGACCAGGATCTCGTACGCCTTCTTCTCGTCCGCCGAGAGATCCGTGGGCGCCGGCTCGCCCAACTGAACTCCCTTTGAGATCTCGGGCGAAAGCGTCGCCGGCATGTTCGTGTGGATGCCGAGCAGCCCCTCGGGCTTCAGCAGGGCCAGCTGCTCGGTGACGGCATTGCCCCAGTCGCCGCCCTGCGCCACGTAGCGGTCATAGCCGAGGCGCTCCATCAGGACGGCCCAGGCCTTCGCGATGCGGACCGGGTCCCAGCCGGTCTCGGTCGGCTTCCCCGAGAACCCGTGGCCCGGCAGCGACGGGATCACGAGATGGAAGGCGTCGCCTGCGCTGGCACCGTGCTCCGTCGGCTTCGTGAGCGGATCGATGATCTTCAGCTGCTCGACCGTCGAGCCCGGCCAGCCGTGGGTGACAATCAGCGGCATCGCATCTTCGTGCTCAGAGCGCACGTGGATGAAGTGGATGTCGACGCCGTCGATCTCGGTGATGAAGTGCGGTAGGGCCGCAAAGTGCTCCTCGAACTTGCGCCAGTCGTAACCGTCGGCCCAATAGTCGGCCAGCGCCTGGATCGTCTCGAGTTGCACCCCCTGGGAGGGATCCACCTCCCGGTCGGGCCACTTCGTCGCGTTGATGCGGCTCCGCAGATCCTCGAGCTCACCGTCGGAGACTTCGATCGTGAACGGGCGAATCTCTTCTGTGGTGGCCGACTTGGTCGAGGCTGAGGTTTCCATCTATTTCTCCTGACGGTTGTTCGCGCGACTCTGGCGGGTCAGCGCAGTGAGTTGAATGCGGCTCGCATCTCGGTCGTGAAGAGCTCCGGCTCCTCCCAGGCGGCGAAGTGGCCGCCCTTGTCGACCTCGTTGAAGTAGGCGAGAGTGGGATACACCTGCTCGGCCCAGCTGCGCGGAGCGCGGAAGATCTCGTCGGGGAACGTTGTGAAGCCCACCGGGATCGAGACCTCCGGAGGAGCCTGGCCGGCCGCAAGAGCTTCAGCTTGGGCTCGTCCGCTCTCCCAGTACGACCGCGCCGCCGAGGCTCCGGTGCCCGTCAGCCAGTAGGTCGTGACGTTGTCGACGATGTGTTCCGGGGTGAGGTTGCCCGCGGGCTCCCCGTCGAGAAAGGCGCGGGAGATCTTGTAGTAGCTGTCCGTGTCGTGATCGAGCATCCAGGCCGCCAGGGCGACGGGCGAGTCAAGTACGGCGTAGCCGATCGTCTGCGGCCGCGTGGCCTGCTCCAGGAAGTAGCCAAAGCCGCTCGCCCTGAATGCGGCGAGCGCATCGCGCGCCGCGCGTTCCCCGTCTGATTCCGCCGGCAGTTGGTCGGTCATGCCCAGCGCCGGCGCGAGCAGGTTCGTGTGAATGCCGAGGAGCCCCTCCGGTGCCTGGCGGCCCATCCCGTCGGTGACGGAGGCGCCGACGTCGCCGCCCTGGGCGACGTAGCGTGTGTAGCCGAGACGGTGCATGAGCTCCGCCCAGGCCCGCGCGACGCGGCCGGGATCCCAGCCGACCTCCGTCGGTTCCGCGGAGAAGCCGTAGCCGGGCAGGGACGGCAGCACCAGGTCGAACGCGTCCTCCGCGCGGCCGCCGTGCGCGGTCGGGTCCGTCAGCGGGCCGACCACCTCGAGCAGCTCGATGACCGAGCCGGGCCAGCCGTGCGTCATGACCAGCGGCAGCGGGTTCTCGTGGGGCGACCTGACGTGGATGAAGTGGATCTCGACCCCGTCGATCTCGGTCGTGAACTGCGGTAGTGCGTTCAGCTTCGACTCGCACTTGCGCCAGTCGTAATCGGTCGTCCAGTAGCGCGCGAGCTCCTGCAGCGGCGCCAGCTGCACGCCCTGGGACCGATCTTCGACGAGCTCCTTGCTGGGCCAGCGCGTCGCTGCGACGCGTTCACGAAGCTCGGCAAGCTCCTCCTCCGAGACCTCAACTTTGAAGGGACGGATTGCGCCGTCCTCGGCGGGCGTTGCTGCGTCGGCGTCCTTGCTCTCCGCGGGCATCTCGTCTCCTCCTGAGCCGTGGTTCCAAACAGCTGGGGTGCCTCACTCGACGATCGTAGTGAGCGGTGCTGGAGATCACATCCCCAAACAGTTCCGTTCGGCGCTGCCCGACGCCGGCCGAGAGACCTTGACCGTCTAGTGCTGCTCTAGCGGCGCCATGGTGAGGCCGGCTCCCTTGAGCTGCTCCCAGTAGAGCTCCGCCGGCTCGCGCGGTCCGGTCCAGACCGCGGCCTTGCCGCTGTTGTGGATCTTGTCCGCATACCTGTAGCCGCGATCCAGGCTGACTCCGGGGATCACGCTGGACAGGGTGTGCGCGACGTGATCGAAGGTGTTGTGGTCGTCGTTCATGACGATCACGAGCCAATTCCCTCCCACGCCCTCCTCGGGACCGGCCGGCTTGGGCCTCTCAACCGTGGTCGTGGCCACGCGGCCGAATTTAGAGGATTCGGCTCGAGCGAACGGGGATTTGCCGCCCGGCTAGCGGCCGCCTGTGGCCGCGATCTGATGCCTACCCGAACGGGTTCGGGACCTGGACCGTGACGTTGTCGAAGACGCCCATGATCCCCGCGCCGGAGCCGGAGCCCTTGGCGCCCGCCGTGACCACGGTCTGGCGGCCGTCGGGCTGGTCAGCGCCCGAGTCGGTGGCGGACACCACGCCGTGGCCGTTGACCGTGGCGATCACGCTGGTGGTGGTGCCGCCGCGTGAGAAGGCGCGAAGCGCGATCACGTTCGGCTTGGAGCCGAGCTTGACGAACTTGCCGCTGCCCGACGCCTCGAGCTTCGGCCCCGCCGCCCCCTTGGGGTCGCGGAGGTACTGCCACTTGTGCTTGTTCGGCAGGATCCTCAGCACGTATCCCGCGGTGTCGCTCCGGCGCACCCCGACCCCGACGAACGACTTGGACTGCAGCTTCTTCGTCCCGCCGCCGACGGTCGTGGTGGCCACCATCCCTTGGTCCGCGTACTGGTCGGACGAGTCGGCGACCACGGAGGAGCGGTAGATGCACGAATTGCCCTCCCTGATCGCAATCGACATCGCCTGATTGCCGGCCCACTTGCGCTTGCACTTGTCGCCGAAGACCTTCTGGAACGCGTTCACGTCGTCCTGGCCCTGGAAGGTGTAGACCGCGACCGGGATGGGGGCCGCTTGGGCGACCGCGCCGGCCGCGAGGGCCGTGCAGGCGACGATCAGGGCTGTCAGCTTCGTTCTCATGCGCATCCGGGCGTGAGCGTAACCGCGAGGGTCGCGGAGACTGCAAGAACACCGTTCAACCCCGGTCGGAGCGGTCAGGCGCAGGACGGGTACCGCCTGGCGCGGTGCCGATTGCCTGGGACTTACCATTAGGCCATGAGCGAGCACCGCCTGCCGGAGCGGGACCGGCCGTGGGTAATGAGGACCTACGCAGGGCATTCCGATGCCCGCCGCTCGAACGAGCTCTACCGCAAGAACCTGGCCAAGGGCCAGACCGGCCTATCGGTCGCCTTCGACCTGCCCACCCAGACCGGCTACGACCCCGACGCCGAGCTCGCCCGCGGCGAGGTAGGCAAGGTCGGCGTCTCGATCGCCCACAAGGGCGACATGCACACCCTCTTCGACGGCATCCCGCTCGACGAGATGAACACGTCGATGACGATCAACGCCACCGCGGCCTGGCTGCTGGCGCTCTACGCGACGGTCGCGGAGGAGAACGGCGTCAAGCGGGACGCGCTTGCCGGCACGACCCAGAACGACATCATCAAGGAGTACCTCTCCCGCGGCACCTACGCCTTCCCGCCCGGGCCCTCGATGCGGCTGATCGCAGACACGGTTGCCTTCACCGTCAATGAGATCCCCAACTGGAACCCGATCAACGTCTGCTCCTACCACCTGCAGGAGGCGGGAGCGACGCCAGTGCAGGAGATCGCCTACGCCCTCTCCACCGCGATCGCGGTGCTCGACGAGGTCAAGGCCCGCGGCCAAGTCTCCGACGAGGACTTCCCCCGGGTCTTCGGCCGGATCTCCTTCTTCGTCAACGCCGGCGTCCGCTTCATCGAGGAGCACGCCAAGCTCCGCGCCATGGGCGAGATGTGGGAGTGGATCGGCCGCAACCGCTACGAGGTGACCGAGCCGAAGTTCCTGCGCCTCCGCTACGGCGTCCAGGTCAACTCCCTCGGCCTGACCGAGTCCCAGCCCGAGAACAACGTTCCCAGGATCGTGCTCGAAGCGCTTGCGGTGACCATGGGCCGCGACGCCCGTGCCCGGGCGATCCAGCTGCCGGCTTGGAACGAGGCGCTCGGCCTCCCCCGCCCATGGGATCAGCAGTGGAGCCTGCGGATCCAGCAGATCCTGGCCAACGAGACGGACCTGCTCGAGTACCCCGACATCTTCGAGGGCTCGAAGGTGATGGACGGCCTGGTAGCCGAACTCGTCGAGGGTGCCAAGGCCGAGATGACGGCGGTCGAGGAGAAGGGCGGCGCCGTGGAGGCGGTCCCGTACATGAAGGCAGGGCTGGTCGAGTCGAACCGCGAGCGGATCGCCAAGATCGAGCGGGGCGAAACCGTCGTCGTCGGGCAGAACAAGTTCACGGAGACCGAGGATTCGCCGCTCACCGCCGCTGAGGACGGCGGCATCCTCACCCCGGATCCCGAGGTCGAGCACGAGCGGATCGTCGCTCTCGAGGAGTGGCGTTCGCAGCGAGACCAGGCGGCCGTCGACACGGCTCTCGACAAGCTCGCCGAGGCCGCCCGCGACGAGAGCGCGAACATCATGCCCGCAACCATCGAGGCAGCCAAGGCCGGCGCCACCACCGGCGAGTGGGCGGGCGTCCTGCGTGAAGTCTTCGGCGACTACCGAGCGCCGACCGGCGTGTCGGCGGCGGCGGGCGGTGCCGCCGTGAACGGCGACCTGCTCGGCGAGGTCCGCGCCCGGGTCTCCAAGGTCGCCGAGGAGATCGGGCATCCGATCCGCATTCTGGTCGGCAAGCCCGGCCTGGACGGCCACTCGAACGGCGCCGAGCAGATCGCCGTCCGAGCCCGAGACGTGGGCATGGAGGTCATCTATCAGGGCATCCGTCTGACGCCGGAACAGATCGCGAACTCCGCCGTCCAGGAGGACGTCGACGTGGTGGGCCTGTCGATCCTCTCCGGCTCGCACCGCGAGCTCGTCCCCCGCGTCGTCGAGCTTCTGCGCGAGCAGGGTGCCGACATCCCCGTCGTGGTCGGCGGGATCATCCCGGCCGCGGATGCCGCCGCCATGCGCGAGGCCGGCGTCGCCGACGTCTACACACCCAAGGACTTCGAGATCAACATAATCATGCGAGAGATCGCGGACCTGGTGGCCGAGCGCCACCGCGCCGCCCAGCCAGCCTGAGGGAGGGATTGATGAGACGACTGCTGACGACCGCTGCTCTGGCCTGCCTCGTTTGCGTGGGCATGCTGATCGCCGCTGGGCCCGCCGGGGCCGTCAACTGCGGCGGGGGTGTGACCGTGAAGGGCGGGACCGCCTGCTGGAAGGCCAAGGCGATCGTCAAGGAGTTCAAGAACCGTCGAAAGACCCACGTCCAGGGGTTCGACTGCAGCGGCAGGAGCTCCGGCGGCCGCATGGTCGAGGTCAACTGCAAGCTGCAGAACAAGCGAATCCACTGGCAGGCCTGACCCCCCTCTCGGTCGCAAAGGTGGCGCCGGGAGCGGCGGGGCGCTTCAATAGGGAGAGATGAACGAGCTCAACGGAGACCGCTCGGCGTGGCTTCGCTGTTACCGCTGCTGGGCCCGGGATCTCGAGGTGCAGATGCACTACGACGCGATCCTGCGCATCGACCCCGAGAGCGGCGAGCCCGCGGAGCGCCTTGATGAGGTCCAGGAGGCCGTCGTCCAGTGCCTGCGCTGCCTCCATGACCAGCCCCACCTGACGATCCAGGAGGACAGGGTCGTTCCGATCGAGGACCGCTGGGAGCGGATGGTCGCCGGCACCCCCTGGGTCGCCTCCTGCACCGTGACGGTCGACCAGGACCAGGTCGAGAGCTGCTCCGGGCCCGAGGCCGCCGAGTCGCTCACCTACGGCTCTTTCGGCGAAGCCGGGACGCGCGAGTTCTTCACCCACGTCCGCTTCCACAAGCACGACGAGGAGCGGATCATCGTCCACCTCCTGGTCGAGCTCTACGCCCGCTCCGCCGAGGAGGCCACCGAGGTACTAGAGGAGGCCTCGCGGGGCGTGCTCGAGATCACCTCGCTCGCCGAGGAGTCACGCCCGCCGGCCCACGCGCCGGACGAGGCGCACTGATCTAGAGACCCAGCCGGCTTTGGCAGCACTCCGATGAGCGTTTGATGAGCGCCGATCCGTAGCATCTTCCCTATGAGGAGATGGCTGCGGATATCCGTTCCGTTTCTGGCGGTTCTCCTGCTCGCTTCAGCACTTCTGTCAGGCGGCGTGGCGGCCAAGAAGAGACACAAGCCGCTCAAGGTGAGCTGCGAGCAGCTCTACGCCGAGATCGACAAGACCGGCGCCCAGCTGCAGGCCCAGTACAACGCGATGGGTTACACGATCGGAACCCCCGATCCCGCCTTCCCCACCGATCCCCCGCGGGATGGCTTCCTCTCAGGGCAGGCCTGCAAGAAGCAGGGGAAGCGAATCCGGATCGGCGTCGGCTACATGAATGACATCCACAGCGAGGGCGAGCCCCCCTTCCCCGCGGAGACGAACCCCGCAATTCGCGAGTACTTCTGGACCTGGAACCAAACGGTCACGCGCACGAAGAAGGGGAAGCTGCGCAGCACGATCGCCAGCATCAGGTGCGAGAAGTACAGCTACGAAGGGAGTCCTGGCGATCCCCAGGGCACCCAGACCTTGCCCTGCTGATCCAGCTACTCGGCCGGCTTGCGCTCCTCATCGCCGGGCTTCCCGGGGTCCTTGACCGCCGCGCCGGCGGCCTTGGCCTTGTCCTTCAGGCTCCCTTTGCCCGAGGAGATGTCCTTGAGCTCCTCCGCATCCTCCTTGAGGGCGCCGGTTCCGCCGCGTTTGTTGACCAAGTCCTTGGCCCGGTCCGTGAGTCGCTTCAGGTTCATCGTCTCTCTCCTAACCCTCGGTCTTCCGCGGCACCAGGACGGCCCGCTTGAACTCCGCCACCAGTGTCCCATCCTGGTTGTACGCGCGGGTATGGACGCGGACGACGCCGCGGTCCGGCTTCGACTGCGAGGGTCGCACCTCGAGCACCTCCGACTCGACGAAGAGCGTGTCGCCGTGGAAGACGGGGTGTGGATGGCTGAGCTCGTCGGTCGCCAGGTTGGCGATCGCCTTGCCCGAGACATCATTGACGGTCATGCCGAACACCAGCGAGTAGACATACGGGCCGGCGACCACGTTTCTCCCCTGCTGGCTGTTCGACGCGTAGACGTCGTTGATGTGCAGCGGGTGGTGGTTCATCGTCAGCAGGCAGAAGAGGTGGTCCTCGGACTCCGTGATCGTCTTCGCCGGCCAGTGCTTGTAGACCGCCCCGACCTCGAACTCCTCCAGGTAGCGCCCGTACTCGTGCGCGCCGGAGGCCTCGCGCTCGGACTGGTCGGTGGTCAGCTCGTGGTCCTCGTCGCTCATCGGCGCGGCATGGTACTTGGGTCAGGCAATCGTGGCCTCCACACCTTCAAAGCGGGCGATGTCGGCGATCTCGGCTTCGATCGCGCCCCCGAGTCGCTCCCGCTCCGCCCTCGGCAGGTTGAGCGAGATCTCGAGCCGCCCGCTCTTGCGCGCCGAGCGCCAACCCCCGACGACGATCCCGTCCTCGACGATCACCGGCCGGATCCAACCCCCGCCCCCCTCCTTGACATGGATCGCGTGCTCCCCGGCGACCGAGAAGGTGCGGTCCTTCCAGCCGAGTAGATAGGTGTCGAAGTTGCCGAGCATCCGCACCTGGCCCTTGCGCGGCAGCCGGGCGAGCCCGCCGCGCGGCGCGAGCATCGTCTCCTCCCCCACCGGGACCTCCTCGATCTCCGAGGCGATCGCCTCCAGCCCGGACCTCACCTCGCGCAGCCCGAGGCCGGACCAGTAGGCGAAGTCACGGTCCGTCGTTGGTGCGAAGGCCCGGAGGTAGACGCGAGCCAGCTCGGCGAGGCCCGTCGCCCGATCGACCTTGGGCAATGTCCCGATCCAGTCCTCACGTAGAACCAGGCAGGTCTGCCTGCCTCGGTCGGGACCCAGGCAGGCGATCCCGGAGGTCACCGCAAGTCCGGCGATGTGCATCCCGGTCTGCGTGGTCAGCTTGACCCCGGCCTTCTCGACCCGCTCCCGTACCTCCGTTCTCGTCATCGGCCCCTCGTCGGCGAGCGCACGAGCGATCACCGCGAGCGCCTTGTCGACGTCGCGTTCCGCCATCCCGAACTCACCGAGCCGCCTGCGCTGCCAGCGCGCGATATCCGGCTCGAACAACGGCAGCCACCAGGCCGCGTCCTGGGTCGGGATCAGGTGAATGGTCATGCGCATCACCCAGATGCGGAGAAGCGAGCGCTCCTCCGTGCGGGCGCGTTGGATGTCAGCGCCGGTCAGGCTGCGGCTGCGCGAGCGGAAGTGGAGCGGGCCCGCGTATACGTCCTGCGCCTGGGGCCCGCCGATCGCCCTCGCGATCTCCGCGGGGTCCTTGGCCGCGGCCGGCCGGTGGAGCAGCTGCGTGGCCGCGCGGACCCTCGCCAGCCGGGCCGGATCGACCCCCCTGCCCCCCACTCCCTAGTGAACCTTCTTGGTCCGGACGCGCTGCTCGTGGCGCTGTACCACCTGAGCGATGAGCTTCTGGATGTTCGTGTCTCCGCTCGCCCGGATGTGCCCGTTCTCGACCGCCGCGATGTAGTCGCTCACATGCCCCTCGGTCGCCAGCTCGTTGAAGTCGGAGCGCGGGATCGCCACGCTCACCCGCGCGTCCTCCGTAGAGGCCGCCTTGGTGATCTTGGGACCGGGCACCTCCACCCGGAACATCTGCACGTCGCCCCTCCCCCTGAGCTCCAGCTCGAAGACCAGCTTGAGCTGCGCGAGGGCCGGAACCTCCGCCTGGAAGCGCTCAATCGCGGTCTTGATCAGGTCCGGGGTCGACGCCATCTCACCACGGTATTGGCTCGCGGTTGCGGAAGAAGCCACCCGTCGGGCCGTCGTCCGGAAGCGTCGCCAGCCAGACGGCCGTGTCCGCGCCCTCCTCGACGGACCTCGTGGCCGACGAGCCGCCCATGTCGGTTCGCACCCACCCTGGGCACATCGAGTTGACCTTGATCCCGCGCTCGTCCGAGGCCAACGCGCGGGTGAGCGCGTTCAGGGCGGCCTTGGAGAGGCGATACGCAGCGCGACCTCCGTTCATGTCCGAAAGCTGGCCTGCGCCACTGGAGACGTTCACGATCCTGGGCTGCGAGCTGCGCTGCAGCAGCGGGACGAACGCCTGGCAGAGCCGCCACGGACCGAAGGTGTTCACCTCGAAGACCTCGTGAGCCCGGTCGAGGTCGTAGTCCACCACGCCAACCGGATCGCCGTAGACGCCGGCGTTGTTGATCAGCGCGTCGAGGTGGCCGGGGTCGGAGCCGATCTGCTCCTGTGCGGCTTCCACGTCGCCCTGGTCGGTGACGTCGAGCTCGATGGGGATGATCCCCTCGGCCTCCTCGACGTCGTCGGGATCCCTGGCGCCGGCGAACACCACGAAGCCGTGGTCGGAGGCGAGCTGGCGCGCGATCTCGGCGCCGATCCCCCTACTCGCCCCGCTGACCAGGGCCACCGGCGTCAAATCTTGTTGCGCTCCAGCAGCTTCCTGCCGATTATCATTCTCTGGATCTCGGAGGTGCCCTCGCCGATCAGCAGCAGGGGAGCGTCGCGGTAGAGCCGCTCGATCTCGTACTCCTTCGAGTAGCCGTAGCCGCCGTGGATGCGAAATGACTCCTCGACGACCTCCTTGCCGGTCTCCGAGGCGAGCAGCTTCGCCATCCCCGCCTCGAGGTCCGAGCGCTCGCCGGCGTCCTTCATCCGCGCGGCCTTGTAGGTGAGGAGGCGCGCCGCCTCGATCTTGGTGGCCATGTCGGCGAGCTTGAACTGGATCGCCTGGTGCTCTGCGATCGGCTTGCCGAAGGTCTTCCGCTCTTGGCTGTAGCGGAGCGCCAGCTCGAGAGCCCGCTGGGCGAGGCCGACGCCGCGAGCGGCGACGTTCACCCTTCCGACCTCGAGCGCATCCATCATCTGGACGAAGCCCTTGCCGAGCCCCTCCTCCTCGCCGCCGAGGATCCGCTCAGGCGGGCACTTGTAGCCGTTGTAGACGAGCTCCGTGGACTCGACGCCCTTGTAGCCCATCTTCTTGATCTTCGGAGGAATCTCGAGGCCCGCGTACTCGCCCTCGTTGGTCTCCTTCCAGGGCTCCTTCTCGGTGATGAAGCAGGTCATGCCCTTGTAGGGCGGGTCGGCCTTCGTGTCGTTCTTCATCAGCACGAAGACCACACTCGAGCCCAGCCCGTTGGTGACCCACATCTTCTGGCCGTTCAGCTCCCAGTTGCCGTCGTCGCCCTTGGTGGCGGTGGACTTGATGCCCTGCACATCGGAGCCGACCTCGGGCTCGGAGAGGGAGAAGGCGGCGCGGATCTCGCCGGTCGCCATCTTCGGCAGGAAGTACTGCTTCTGCTCGTCCGTGCCGAACTTCATCAGCAGGTAGGAGCCGATGAAGTGGGTGTTGACCACCCCGGAGATCGAGATCCAGCCGCGCGAGAGCTCCTCCACGATCATCGCGTAGGTGGTCAGGTCGAGACCCATCCCTCCGAACTCCTCGGGGATCGTCACCCCGAAGAGGCCGAGCTCCTTCATCTGCTCGACGATCGGCTCGGGGAACTTGTCCTCGTGGTCGTATTCCTCGGCGGTGGGGATGATCTCGTTGTCGACGAAGCTCCGGACCATCTCGACGATGGCCTTCTGCTCGTCCGTCATCTCCTGGTAGGTCGTCTGCTGCTGGTCGGTCGCTACGGCCATGGCTCCTCTGAAGTCGTTTTGGTTGAGGCCCCTCCCTGGGCCAAGGATAGTGAGGGGGCGCTAGGCTCGGCGCGGATGGCCGGACGGGTCAGAACAACCGAGCTGGCTGCCCTGATCCGCCAGGGAGGTCCATTCTCCGCGGGAAGCTCGGTGACGGGTGAGGAGATCATCGAGTCGATCACCCAGGTGCTCCGTCAGTACGCCCATCCTCAGTTCGTGACGGTGATGGTCAGTGAGTCCGTGACCCAGAGCTACGACGGCGTCGAGGGGTTCAAGGAGGCATGGAGCGATTGGGTCAGCCCATATGCGGGTTTCCGGATCGAATTCGACGAGGTGGCCCAGCTCGACGACAGGCTTCTCTTCTTGGTTCGGCAGGTCGCGACCACCCAGCACAACACCGTGGAGATCGAGACACCAAGCGCCGCCGTCTGGTGGCTCGAGGACGGCCAGATCCGCCAGGCGGCGTTCTACCTCGACCGGCGGGCGGGGATGACGGCGGCCGGGTTTGAGCCCGACCGCCCGTCCACCGGCTGACTACTCCTCGGCCAGCAGGCCGTAGAGCTTGCGGCGAGCGTCCTTGAGGATCTCCGCCGCCTTGGTCAGCTGCTCCTCGTTGTCGGCGCGGGCGAGTTGCTTTGCCGCACCCATCAGCTTGAAGAGCTCCTTGCGGGCCTCGAAGCGAGGCGAATCCTCATCGCCCTGCTCCCAGGGCTGGCCGCCCTCGGTCCGCTCTGGGACGGCCTCCTTGCCCGAGTCGGTGAGCGAATAGACCTTGCGGCCATCCACCTCCTCGGCGGTGACCAGGCCCTCGTCCTCGAGCAGCTGGAGCGTCGGGTAGATCGAGCCGGCACTCGGCGTCCAGCGCCCGCCGGTTCGCTCCTCTAGCTCCTGAATCATCTCGTAGCCATGCATGGGCCGGTCGTCGAGCAGCGCCAGGATCGCGCTGCGCACGTCGCCGCGGCGGACGCGATGCCGCCCGCGGCCGTGACCGCCCCTCATCTCATGCCGTCCATATCCGTGACGGCTTCTCTGTCGGTGCATCCTTGTTCCTTTCGATCAGTCATGAACTAACGCGATATATCGTAACGCATCGCGATCGCCGGCAACCCCCAGTGCTGAACGTCCCTGAGTGCTCGCTGACAGGGGGGCTCCGGGACGTTCGGCGGCTAGAGCTCCCAGGCGAAGCACACCGATCGCCAGCTCGGGCCCTCGCGCTCATAGAAGCGGTGCGCATCCGCCCGAGCCTCGCCGCTGTCCAGCTCGAGGTGGGTGGCGCCCCGATCGCGGGCCCAGTCCTTGGCGGCGTCGAGCAGAGCCTTCCCCACTCCCTGGGAGCGGTGATCTGGGCTGACGGCGAGGTCCTCGACCCAGCATCGCGGGCCGAAGCGCACCGAGTTCATGTCGAGATAGCCAGTGCAGAGGCCGAGCAGCTCCCCGCGGTTCTCGGCGACGAGAACGACGGCCTCCGGGTCCTCGATCGCGGCGGCAATCGCGGCCCGCGCCCGGTCGGCGTCCCAGCGCGGCGGGAGGGATCCCGGCGGCGCGAACAGCCACTCGTACATGCCGAGCACCCTCTCGACCTCCCCGGGCACCGCCTCTCGGACCTTGGCCACCACCTGAGGCTATCCGTGGCGCGCCGAAACCAGCGACCCAGGTAGCGTTCCGGGCATGAGAAATCCACGCGACTTCTTCGAGCCCCTGGCGATCGGCGCCCCCGAGCCGCCCCGCGAGATCCCCTTCAAGCCTTCGCGGATGATCCACTTCTTCGACGCATCAAACGAGAAGATGCGCGCCAAGGTCCCGGAGATGGCCAAGCAGGCGGACATCCTGCTCGGCAACCTGGAGGA
>DATDKQ010000316.1:0-14116 GCA_036519915.1 Solirubrobacterales bacterium
CTCGCCGGCGATGCCGTGCACGTGGTCACCGTCAACGACTATCTGGCCCGCCGCGACGCAGAGTGGATGCGCCCGATCTACGAGGCGCTCGGCGTCACCGTCTCGGCGATCCAGGAGGACGACGATCCACCGGAGCGCCGCGAGAAGTACGCCTGCGACGTCACCTACGGCACGAACTCGGAGTTCGGCTTCGACTACCTGCGGGACAATATGGCCGGATCACTCGAGGAGTGCGTGCAGCGCGGCCACGACTTCGCGATCGTCGACGAGGTCGACAACATCCTGATCGACGAGGCGCGGACCCCGCTGATCATCTCGGGGCGCCCCGAGCAGGCTGCTGACCTGTATTACACCTTCGCCCGCCTCGCCAAGCAGATGAAGGGCGAGCCCCACAAGGAGAAGCTCAAGTCCCTGGGCGAGTCCAAGGATACCCGCGAGGCCGACTACGACTACGAGTACGACGAGAAGCACAAGACCGTCGCGCCGACCGAGGGCGGGATCGCCAAGGCGGAGGAGTTCCTGGGGGTCGAAAACCTCTATCTCGGTGAGCACGGAACCCTCGTCAACCACCTGATCCAGTCCCTCAAGGCCGAGTCCCTCTACAAGCGCGGCGTCGAGTACGAGATCGTCGAAGGCCAGGTGATGATCATCGACGAGTTCACCGGGCGGATCCTCGAGGGCCGGCGCTGGTCCGAGGGCCTCCACCAGGCGATCGAGGCGAAGGAGGGAGTCCAGATCAAGGAGGAGAACCAGACCCTCGCCACGATCACCCTCCAGAACTACTTCCGGCTCTACGACAAGCTCTCGGGCATGACGGGCACGGCGCTGACCGAGGCCCAGGAGTTCATGAAGATCTACAAGGTCCCGACGGTCGAGATCCCGACCAACGTTCCGATGATCCGGGGCGACCACAACGACCAGATCTATAAGACCAAGGACGGCAAGTGGAACGCCGTCCTCAATCAGATCCAGGCGCGCAATGAGGCCGGACAGCCGATCCTCGTCGGGACGATCTCGGTCGAGGTCTCGGAGATGATCTCCGCGGACCTCAAGCGCCGCGGCGTGGAGCACGTCGTCCTCAACGCGAAGCCCGAGCACGCCCAGCGCGAGGGCGAGACGATCGCCCAGGCAGGCCGCAAGGGCGCCGTCACGATCGCGACCAACATGGCGGGTCGCGGCGTCGACATCAAGCTGGGCGGCAGCCCGGAGGGCATGGCCGCCTCCGAGCTCCGCAAGCTCGGTCTTTCTCCCGGCGACGAGAGCTACGAGGAGGAGGAGAAGGCGATGATCGAGCAGCTCAAGGTGAGCTGCGAGGCAGAGGCCGATGAGGTTCGCGAACTCGGCGGTCTGTTCATCTGCGGAACCGAGCGGCACGAGTCCCGCCGGATCGACAACCAGCTTCGCGGTCGCTCCGGCCGTCAGGGCGACCCGGGCGAGTCCCGCTTCTTCCTCTCTGCCGAGGACCAGCTGATCCGCCTGTTCGCCGGCGAGCGCATCTACAAGATCCTCGACCGGCTCGGACCGGTGAACGAGGAGGGCGAGGAGGAGCCGCTCGAGGCCAAGATGCTCACCCGGACCATCGAGAACGCCCAGAAGAAGGTCGAGGAGCAGAACTTCCTGATCCGCAAGCGGGTCCTCGAGTACGACGACGTGATGAACGAGCAGCGCCGCGTCGTCTACAAGTACCGCCGCGAGATCCTCGAGGGCAAGGACATGTCGGACCCCGCCCGCGAGGGCGTCGGCGAGGTCGTCAGCCGGATGGTCGACGACTACACGCCGGGCGACGTGATCGAGGACTGGGACCTGGCGGAGCTCCAGACTCAGGTCCAGCAGCTCTGGCCTTCGACGGTCGACGTCTCGGCCCTGATGCCGGAGCAGACCGACCGCGAGGACCTGCGCGAGCAGCTGCTCGCAGATGCACTCGCCTCATACGACCAGCGCGAGCAGGACTTCGGCGACGAGATCATGCGCCAGCTCGAGCGGGCGATCCTGCTGCAGATCATCGACAACCGCTGGCGCGAGCACCTATACGAGATGGACTACCTGCGTGAGGGCATCCACCTCCGCGGTTTCGCCCAGATCGACCCGCTGGTCGCCTACAAGAACGAGGGCTTCTCGATGTTCGAGGCCCTCATGCACTCGATCTGGGAGGAGTTCGCACGCCTGATCTTCCACGTGGAGGTCGAGGTCGCGCCTCAGGCGCAGGAGCAGTTCGCGCCTGCCGAGCGGCCGCTGCAGGTCGACTACTCCGGCGGGACCGCCGAGCAGCCCTCGGCGCTCGGCCAGGCGGCCGTCGCGACGGCCTCAGGGCCGGATGCGGCCGCCGAGCAGGCGATCGAGAGTCCGGGCGGCAACGGCGGCGCGATCCCCGAGCAGGAGACGGTCGTCAAGGACGAGAAGGACAAGATCGGCCGCAACGACCCCTGCTGGTGCGGCTCGGGCAAGAAGTACAAGAAGTGCCACGGCGCGTAGTGCCCGAGGCCGGCCAGGAGATAGAGGGTTTCGGGGGAATGAGCCTCCTGCTCGTCCGCACGGGGAAGGAGACGGACGGCGAGCTGCTCGAGATGGAGGCGAGCTACTCGGGCGAGGCCGGGATGCCGCCTGAACACCTGCATCCAAAGCAGGCCGAGCGATTCGAGGTTCTCGAAGGCTCCATGCGCGCGATCGTCGACGGCGAGGAGCGGGTCTACGACGTGGGGGAGAGCTTCGAGGTTCCGGTCGGCACGCCACACCAGATGGCCGCGGAGGGCCCGACCCGGATGCGCTGGGAGGTAAAGCCGGCGCTCCGCACCGCGGAGTTCTTCGAGCGCCTCTACGGCGAGGGCCCCGGCAGCGCCCGCGAGATGGGCGACGCCTTCCTCACCGAGTTCGAAGACGAGTTTCGCCTGGCCTAGAACGGATCGTGAGCGATTTCCCTACTGCGGGTCGGGAAAGCGCTCAACATCCGATCAGACGCCTTTCACGACCTCCTCGGCGATCCGCAGCGCCCTCTTCATTGCCGGTTTTTGAAGGAGCCGCGGCCGGTCACACGCCATGTGGTGGCAGGCGAAGACGCCCTTCCAGACCTCCAGCACCGCTCCGGGCAGCCCCGCCAGCTCGAACTCACGGTGGTCCGAGTTGCCCGTTCCGGAATCCCTCGCCCAATGGACGGTTACGCCCGCTCGGCGGGACGCGGCCAGGATCTCCCCCTCGACTCCGCCGCGAACCGCGGACACCGGTGAGCGCAGGTAGAAGCGCCTGCCGAGGCCGACCTCGTCGAGCGAGAGCGCGAAGCGAAGGTCCCCGGCCCTCCCCTCGGACCTGACCAGCTTGACGAGCGCAGCGGCACCGGCGTGGTAGGACAGTCCCGTCACCTGGCGCTCCTCCGATCCGGTCGCGACCAGCCAGACGTCGCACGCCGGGTCGAGAGACGCAAGTCTTGGTGCGAGACCGACCAGGGCCCCGACGCCCGAGGCGTTGTCGATCGCTCCGTGCCCCGGGGGGACGCTGTCGATGTGGGACATGAGGATGACCAGGCAGCTTCCGGGCCGATCGAGCTTGCCGATCACGTTGCGCGATTGCCCGCGTCCCGGGACCTGGAATGAATCGACCTTGACATCGAGCCCGGCCGCCTGGAACTGCCGTGCCACGTACCGGTGCGCACGCAGCTCGTTCCTGCTGCTCGAGGGACGGGAGCCGATCTTTCCGGAGAGGTGTATGGCGGCCTGGTACGGGCTCGGCGCATCTGAGGCGGCCGGCGAGGCGCCCAGGAGCGCGGTGACAGCGAGCGCGGCGATCGAGGTCACGAGCACGCGCGATGTGTAACAGCTGTCCGGGTCGTCGTACCATGCGCTCGTGGAGAAGGCAGCCGTGGGCAGAGAGGAGCCGGCGCCGACCGCGGTCATCGCCCCCGAGAACGAGGAGGCGACCGAGGCCTGGAGCGGCGTCCTCTTCGACCGCTTCGTCCAGTACCGCGACCTCATCGTCGCCGGGCTGAAGGCGCACGGCGACGCCGCCATGGCGCTCCATTCCCCGGAGGCGGGAGACCGGGTGATCGACATCGGCTGCGGGTTCGGCGACACCACCCAGCAGCTGGCTGCGCTTGTCGGAGCGGAGGGCCACGCAACCGGCGTGGACGTCTCCGAACCCTTCGTCGAGGCGTCGATCGAGGAGGCCAGAAAGGCGGGCGTCCAGAACGCCGACTTCTTCGCCGCCGACGTTCAGGTTGGCGACCTGAGAGGCCCCTACGACTATGCGTTCTCGCGGATGGGGTTGATGTTCGTCGCCAACCCGGTCCAGGCGCTGCGCAACATCCACGGCGCGCTTCGTCCCGGAGGCAGGCTCGTCGCCGCCGTTTGGCGGCGCAAGCTCGACAACGAGTGGCTTCACCGTGCGGAGCAGGCGGTCGAGAAGTACCTCGAGGAGCCCGATGAGCCCGAGGACGTGCGCTGCGGACCCGGGCCCTTCTCGATGGCGAACGCGGACACAGTCTCCGACCAGCTCCAGATCGCAGGATTCGAGCGTCCGACCTTCACTCGTTGCGATCTACCGATCAAGATCGGCGACGACCTCGATCAGGCCGTCGCCTTCAACATGGCGATCGGCCCCGCCGCCGAATTGCTGCGTATCTGCCCCGCGGCGGAAGTCGACCGGGTGCGTCCGAAGCTCCAGCAGGAGATCCGGGAAGTGCTCGCCGACTACGTCGAGGCCGACGGCGTCGTCCGCGGCCCAGCCTCCACCTGGATCGTCAGCGCGACCGTTCCCGAGTAGCCGCCGCTCAGACGCCGTGGCCGGCGGTCTCGAGCTGGCTGCCGCGTGGCAGCCTGGCGAACACCCGGAAGCCCCCGCTCTCCATCGGACCGGCCGAGAAGCGCCCGCCGAAGAGCTCGACCCGCTCTCGCATCCCGATCAGGCCCTTACGCGACCCAATCGCGACGCCGACCGTGCGGCCCGGCCCATCGTCGGTGACCTCGACCTCGACGCTCTCGGGGTCGAAGGCCAGGCGCACGTTGGCCGCCGCATCAGGTCCGGCGTGCTTCAGAACGTTGGTCAGGGCCTCCTGGGTGATCCGATAGGCAGTCTGATCGACGATCGGCGGAAGACCCATCTCCTCGCCGGTTCGGTCGACGGTGACCGTGAGGCCGGCCGCGCGGCACTCGGCGACCATCTGGTCGAGGTGCGAGAGGCTGACCCGCGCATGTTCGACCTCGCCGGTGTCACTCGGGCGAAGCAGCCCGAGGAGCTTGCGCATGTCCTCCATCGTGCTCTTGGACGTGCGCTTGATCTCCTCGAGCACGTGGCGCACCTCGGAAACGTCCTGGTTGTCGTCGATCGCGCGCAGCCCGGCGGCCGCCTGCAGCGACATCGCGGTCACGCCGTGCCCGGCCGCATCGTGCAGGTCCCTGGCGATCCGCATCCGCTCCGCGACGACCGCCAGCCGTGCGGTCTCCTCGCGCTCGCGGTCGAGGGCGCGGCGCAGCCAGGACATCAACAGGCCGGTGACCAGCAGCGTCGCGATGGTGACCACCCAGCGCGTGATCCCGGACGAGAGCGTCGGCCCGTCGTCGATCAGCAGGATCGCGTCCGCCACACCGATCAGCCCGAGCTGGAGCAGGGCGTGGCGAAGGTCGAAGAACCAGAAGGCGAACAGCGACACCCAGAGGAAGAGCACCTCGTTGTCCTCGGCGCCGACCCCCTGGCCGGCCTCCAGCGTGGCGAGGGTGATCACCGCGGTGCCGAGCGCTGCGGCGAGGCCCAGGGCGGCCTCGCTCATCCTGCGCCTGCTCAGCAGGAGCGCGCCTGCGAGACCCGCGACGACTCCGTACCCGAGAATCAAAACGTCAGAGCCCTCCGCTGAGGGAGGGAGCACGACGGTGACGGCGAGCAGGACCGCGCCGCCGACCAGGAGCAGGCCCGCCACCCGGGTCGCCAGGGCGTGACCTCCCACGGTCGGCAACGGAGGTAGGCCGTGGGCGAGTTTCCGCAGTAGCCAGCGCAAGTCGGCACACCGTAGACGACGCCGAATACCCTTCATGGCGATGGCAGAGACACTTCCCAAGGAGGGAATCTCAGCGCGCCTCGCCGAGATCCGGGGGCAGCTCAAGCTGCTCTCGGATTACCTTTGACCCGGATGCGCTGAGAAGAGAGGTCGATCGGCTCGAGGCGGAGATGCAAAAGCCGGGCTTCTGGGACGATCAGGCATCCGCGGCCGAGATCTCCGCTCGACATGCCCGCACGCAGCAGCGGCTGGAGGACTTCGGAAAGCTCGTGATCGACGTCGGCGATCTCGAGGAGTACGCCGAGTTCGCCGCTGACGACGAGAAGGTGGCCGCCGAGCTGTCCGACCAGATCGCCTCCGTGGAGCGGCGGCTCGCCGAGCTCGAGGAGGAGCGACTCTTCTCCGGTCCGTACGACGCGGGCGATGCCGTGGTCACGATCAACGCGGGCGCGGGCGGCACCGACTCCCAGGACTGGGCGGAGATGCTGCTGCGCATGTACCTGCGCTGGGCTGACCGCCGGCGGTTCAAGGTGGAGATGAAGGAGGCCTCCCCCGGGGAGGAGGCCGGCCTCAAGTCCGCGACCTTCATCGCGCGCGGCGACAACGCCTACGGGCTCTTTGCCGCCGAGCGCGGGGTTCACCGGCTGATCCGGATCTCGCCCTTCGACTCCTCCGCCCGCAGACACACGAGCTTCGCCCAGGTCGACGTGGCGCCTCTGGTGGAAGGCGACGTCGACGTGGAGATCGACGACGCGGACATCCGCGTCGACACCTACCGGGCTTCGGGTGCCGGGGGGCAGCACGTCAACAAGACGGACTCCGCCGTGCGCGTCACCCACATCCCGACCGGGATCGTGGCCCAGTCCCAGAACGAGCGCTCCCAGATCCAGAACAGGGCGACGGCGATGCAGATCCTGCGCTCCCGGCTGCTCGCGCGCAAGGAGCACGAGCGCGCGGAGGAGCTCGCAAAGGAGAGGGGCGAGCAGAAGTCGGCGGAGTGGGGATCGCAGATCCGCAGCTACTTCCTCCATCCCGACCAGCGGGTGAAGGACCATCGCACCGGCTTCGAGGTCGGCGACGCCCAGCGGGTGCTGGACGGCGACCTCGACGGTTTCGTTCGCGCCTACCTGAACCAGGCGGCTGCCTCCTCGGGCGCCGGTTCGGGCAACTCCAGCTGATGGCGGTCGCCGAGCCGTCGACTGTGCAGGTCTCGGTCGGGGCGTCGGAGAGCTTCGACACGGTCGAGGCCGCCGCCGAGGCGGCGGACCGCGCCCGGGCCGGCCTCGAGGGGTCCTGCGACCTCGCCTTTGTCTTCGCCTCGGGCCAGCACCTCGGGATGGCCAAGTGGCTGCTCTCCGAGGTGCACGAGCGCCTCGAGCCCAGGGCCCTGCTCGGCTGCGGCGCGGGAGGCACGGTCGCCGGTGGCCGCGAGCTCGAGGACACCCCCGGGATCGTCGTCTGGGGTGCGTCGCTGCCGAACGCGGAGCTCGAGACGATGCACCTGACTGCGGAGCGCGATGCGGAGGGCTTTCGGCTGCTCGGATTGCCGGAGTCGCTGGCAGGCACGGTCGAGGACCCGATCACGGATGAGTCGGTGATCGCGCTCTGCGATCCCTTCAGCTTTCCTCCTGAGGAGCTGCTGGCTGCGCTCGAGCGCTCGAGGCCCCATGTGCCGATCCTCGGCGGCCTCGCCAGCGGTTTGTTCGCGGGCGGGGCGGTGCTGCTCGAGGACGGCGAGGTCCACACCGATGGCGCGGTGGCGGTCAGGATGCGGGGCCTCGAGATGCTGCCCTGCGTCTCCCAGGGCGCAGGTCCGGTGGGCCCGGAGATGACGATCACCCGCGCGGAGGCGAACGTGATCGGTGAGCTCGCGGGAAAGCCCGCGATGGAGCGCTTGGGCGAGGTGATCGCCGCCCTCCCGGAGGACGAGCGCGAGCTGGCCTCCTCGGGAGTGCTGATCGGAGTCGTCATCGACGAGAACCGGCCCGAATACGACCGGGGTGACTTCCTGGTCCGCCCGATCATCGGCGCGGACCGCGAGTCCGGCGCGATCGCGATCGGCGAGCAGGTTCGGGTCGGTCAGACCGTCCGCCTCCAGGTCCGGGACGCCGCCTCGGCCGACGAGGACCTGCGCGAGGCGCTCCGCGCGCAGGCACAGGCCCTCGGTTCGGATGGCGCCGCAGGCGCTCTGCTCTTCACCTGCAACGGACGCGGCTCCCACATGTTCGAGGTGCCGGACCACGACGCCGGGGCCATCGAGGACTCGCTGGGTGCACCGACCGCAGGCTTCTTCTGCGCCGGCGAGATCGGCCCGGTCGGCGGCCGCAACTTCCTCCACGGCTTCACGGCGACGATGGCCGTCTTCCCGGTCTAGCGCGCGCCCTCGAGGTCGAGCAGCGCCTCCTTCATCTCCGGGCCGCCGCCGTAGTTGCCGATCCCGCCGCCCGACTGGACCACGCGGTGGCAGGGGACGATCAGGGGGATCGGGTTGCTGCCACAGGCCGTCCCGGCGGCGCGGAAGGCACGCGGGTTGCCGGCCGACTTCGCGACCTCCGCGTAGGTCCTGGTCTTCCCATACGGGATCCGGGCGACGGCGTGGAGCGCTCGGCTGCGGAATCCGGGCGAGGTCAGGCTCCAGTCGATGGGGACGTCGAACTCCTGCCGGCGCCCCTCGAAGTAGTCCTCGAGCTCCCGTCGCTCCTCGTCGAGGCGCTTCGGGGATTCGAGCACACGGGGCGAGACGACGGTTGCCAGCTCCTCGAGGATCTCGTCGCGGGAGCGCTGGCTGCCGCGGTGGGTCGGTAGGGCCAGCCTGACGACGCCCCGGTCGGTGCGGGCGACGAGCAGCTCGCCGAACGGCGAGTCCACCGTCGCGTAGGCGACGTCGATCAGGCCGTCGCGCTCGGCGCGGGCCAGCACACCCTGGACGGCGCGGTCGAGATCCGTGTCAGCGGGCGTCTGGCGCAGCATCTTCTCGAGCTGCTTCTCGGTCAATGGGTTCATGCGAATTCACCTCTGAGCTTCTGCAGGCCCTCGTGGACGTTGCGGCGCGCGGCCGCTTCGGAGCTGTCCATTGCCTGCGCGATGGCTGTGTAGGACATGTCTGTGGCGTAGCGGAGGACGACGGCGCTGCGCTGCTTCGGCGGCAGGGTGCTGACGGCCCGCCACAGGTCCGGATCACGTCGAGTGACGACCTCATCGGGCCTCGAGTTGGAGCTGGGAACCGAGCCGGCCACCTCCTCGGCGTCTCCCGCCGGGACCGCCCGCCTGCCGCGGGCGCGGTGGTGGTCGATCGCCTTGTTGTGGGCGATGGTGAGCAGCCAGGAGTGGAGGTTGCGGGCGTGCTCCAACCCGTCGTAGACGCGGAGGGCGGCGATGAAGGTCTCCTGAAAGACGTCCTCGGCATCGTGCGGCCCAACGGTCGCCACGAGGTATCCGAGCACGTCCGAGCTGTGCTCATCGAGCAGCTCCTGGAAGGGTGGAAGCGATTCATTGGACATCTGCCCAGTAAACGTCGCACACCGTGCTTTCGTGAGACTGTGATTTGGTCATGGAGATCGACGCCGACACCCGCGAGCTCGTTGCACGTGCCCTGCTCGAGGATCTCGGGCCCGGCGACGTTACGGCCGAGGCGGTTGTGCCGGAGGACACTCAGGGCCGGGCCACGATCACGCAGAAACAACCCGGTGTCGTCTTCGGCCTGGACGTGGCCGCGGAGGTCTTCCGACAAACCGGCGCCGGCGAGCTCGAGCGCCGTGCGGAGGAGGGAGAGTGGCGAGATGAGATCCCGGCCACCGTGGCGAGCGTCACCGGGCCGGCGCGAGCGCTGCTCGCGGCCGAGCGCACCGCGCTCAACTTCCTCTGCCACCTCTCGGGGGTCGCCACGCTGGCCGCGACGTTCGTTGGACGGGTCGAGCTGATCGGCACAAAGGTTCTCGACACCCGGAAGACGACCCCGGGCCTGCGGGCCCTGGAGAAGGCTGCGGTGGCTGCTGGGGGCGGGACCAATCACCGGATGGGTCTGTACGACGCGATCCTGATCAAGGAGAACCACGCCGCCGTAGCGGGCGGCGTGGGGGAGGCTGTGCGGCGAGCGCGAGAGGCCAGGCCCGACCTGTCGGTCGAGGTGGAGTGCCGGGACCTGGAGGAGGTCGGCCAAGGGATCGAGGCGGGCGCCGACCGGCTCCTGCTCGACAACATGAGCCCGGTGGAGCTGCGGGAAGCCGTGGCGGTGGCCCGGCGGTCCGGCGATGGGCCCGAGCTGGAGGCATCCGGCGGGATCGACCTGGTGAACGTCCGCGAGATCGCCGAGACGGGTGTCGACTACGTCTCGATCGGAGCGCTCACGCACTCCGCTCCTGCACTCGACCTCAGCATGACCATGGAGATATAGAGTCGCCTCGATGCCGCCCACCGCTGCAATGCGACGCAAGCGGGAGGCGATCGTCAGGGAGCACATGGACTCGGAGAACCGCCACGAGTTCGACGCCACCCTCGAGACCTTCGACCATCCCCGCTACGAGCTGATCGCCACCGGCGACGTCTACGACGGGCGCGAGGAGGTGAGCGCCTACTTCGAGGAGAGTCGGCGCGCCTTTCCGGACCAGCGCAACGAGCTGCGCGCCCTCCATCACACCGACGACGGCGTGATGGTCGAGGCGATCATCCGCGGCACGCACAGGGGCCCGCTCCGCAGCCTGCCGCCCACCGGGCGGGAGTACGAACTGCCGATCCTGGCGTTCTTCGTCTTTGAGGAGGACCGACTCCTCTGCGAGCGGGTCTACTTCGACCAGCTCACCGTCCTGCGTCAGCTAGGCATCGCCCGCGACCCCACCACTCTGACCGGAAGGGTCGAGACGCTCATCGGCCACCCGCTGACCATCGGTCGCGGCCTGGTCCGCCGCGTCACCGGCCGGTGACCTCCGATCGGTGGGACGATCGTCTCTGCGATCGCGATTAGGAGGCCGAAATGGAGCTCCATCCCGGGGTATTCGTGTCCAATGTCGGAACGGAGGAGTGGCGAGCCGATCCCGAAATCGGCGGCGGCTCGGAGGAGCATGTCCTTTTCGACACGGATGAGCTGCGCGCCGGGCTGAGCCGCTTCTCCCAGGATGCCGACTCCACCCTTCCAGTCTGGACCTTGCCGGCTACTGAGGTGCTGCTCGTCCTCGAGGGCGAGGCGCGAATCGAGATCGAGGGAGGTCCTGAACTGAAGTTGAGGGAGGGCGACATGGCGTGCCTCCCGAAGGGGGCCGTCACGACCTGGCACCTGACCCTCCCCTTCAAGGAGGTGTGGGTACTGGCAGGCTTGAGCCGGCGATCTACTTGAGAAGCCGGGAGAGGCGGCGGTCCTTGAGGATCCGTCCCTCCGTCTGCTCCTCGGGGCAGTAGTTCATCTGGTGCTCGGCGAAGAAGACGGCCTCGATCGTCGTGCCGCAGCGAGGGCATGGCTCGCCCTCACGGCGGTGCACTCTGAGAGGCATCGGCATCTTGTCTGGGATCTGCTCGCCGATGACCTCCTCGTAGTGCTCGATGGCGTCGCCGAGGACATGCAGGCCGTCGTGGATTCGCTTGATCTCCTCACCTCGGAGGTCCGAGCCCTTCTTGAACGGTGAGAGCCGGGCCTCCCAGAGGATCTCGTCGACCCAGGAGCGGCCGATCCCGGCGATGTCCCGCTGGTGGCGGAGCAGTGGGTGAAGGTGCCGCGGCTGGTCGAGCCGCTTGGTGAGCTCCTCTACGGACGGCGCCGGCCAGGCGTCGGGTCCGAGTGTCGCCACCAGCTCATCTTCGGCCACTGCGTCGCGCGGCAGCAGCTTCGCCCACGCCGACTGCTTGGTGCCGAACTCGCGCAGCCGCAGCTCGCGCCCATCGGCGATCCGGATGAGGATCCGCGAGCGCCGGTCGCGCAGGGACGCGCGCTTGTCGAAGAGCTGCAGGCGCCCCGCCGACATCAGGTGGATCAGCAGGGTGAGCGGGACGTTCCCGTCGGCGGGTGACGAGTCGAAGTCGACCGCGAGCATCTTGCCGACCCGCCGGACTCCCTCGATGCGCGCGCCGGCGAGTGCATCGAGGCTCGGCTCGAAGGTCTTCAGCGTCGCCACGCCGGTGGCGAGGGCCGACTCGACTTCGCCGCCCTCGAGCGCCGTGCTCAGGCGGCGAGCGGTGATCTCCACTTCGGGCAGCTCGGGCATGAACCCAAGGGTAGGCCCGCGCTAATCTTTAGTCAGTTCATTCGCCTCTCTCCAGGGCCCAGCGAGTCATAGGGCGCCGGGAAGGCGAACATCCACGTCAAGGAGCGCCCCGTCGTGCTGGAGCTTCCTACCGCCAACGAGCTTCCCGCCAAGCTGAGCGAGGAGGAGATCGCGAGCCTGAGCGAGGAGGTCAGGGCGCTCGCTGCCGAGCGGGACGCCGTCATCCTTGCCCACAACTACCAGCTGCCCGAGCTGCAGGACGTCGCCGACTTCGTGGGTGACTCCCTCGGCCTCTCCCGGCAGGCCGGCAAGACCGATGCCGAGGTGATCGAGTTCTGCGGCGTGCACTTCATGGCCGAAACCGCCTCGGTGCTCTGTCCCGACAAGATGGTCTTGATCGCCGACCTCGGCGCCGGCTGCTCGCTCTCAGAGTCGATCAACGCCGATCAGCTGCGCGCCTGGAAGGCGGAGCATCCGGGCGGCGTCGTCGTCTCGTACGTGAACACGACGGCCGAGGTGAAGGCCGAAAGCGACTACTGCTGCACGTCGGGCAACGCGAAGGCCGTCATCGAGGCGATCCCCGAGGACCGCGAGATCCTGTTCCTGCCCGACCTCTTCCTGGGCGTCTGGCTCGAGCGCGTGACCGGGCGCAAGCTGAAGATCTGGATGGGCGAGTGCCACGTGCACGCGGGCATCCGCCCGGCCGACATCGAGCGCTGGCAGGACGAGGCGCCCGACGCCGAGCTGCTCGTCCACCCCGAATGCGGCTGCGCCAGCCAGTGCATGGCCTTCGGCAACGAGCGGACGCACATCCTCTCCACGGAGGGAATGATCAACTTCGCCAAGTCGTCCCCGAAGAAGCGGTTCCTCGTCGCGACGGAAACCGGGATCCTCCATCGCCTGAACAAGGAGGCTCCGGAGAAGCGCTTCGAGGCGATCTCGGAAAAGGCGATCTGCAAGTACATGAAGATGATCACGCTCGAGAAGCTGCGCGACTCGCTCCGCGACTGGAAGCACGTGGTCACGGTCGAGCCGGAGATCGCGGCGCGCGCCCGAGGCGCGATCGACCGCATGGTCGCGATCGCCTAGCCGCCGGCGATCGCGGCGACGACCCTGATCGTCTCGTCGCCGCTCAGCGCGGTCTCGATCCCGTCGCCGGAACGGATGTCCTCTCGGTCGACGTAGACGTTCACGAGCGGCCGCAGCTCGCCGCGCTCGTCGAAGAGCAGGTCCCGCACCGGCAGGGCCTCGAGCGCGCCGCGAACATCGGCCGCCTCGACGTCGAACTCCTTCCGACCACCCGCCTGATCCGCGAGCAGGCCAGGGACTCGAACGGTTACCACTCCGCGGCTTCGACCGAAAGCACTGCCGGCAGGTGGCGCGCGGCCTCCATCCACTGGTCGCCCTCGTCGGTCGAGACGAAGACCGAGCCGCTCTTCGTGCCGAAGTAGATCCCGACCGGATCGTGTCGATCGGACGCCATGCCTTCGCGCAGCACCTCGACCCACGCGGGGTCCGGCAGACCGTTCGAGGCGAGCTCCCAGCTCCGGCCGCCGTCCTTGGTGCGGTAGACGCCTAGCCGGCCGCCGGTCGTCACCCGGTCCCCGCCCCCGACCTCGCCCTCGGAGCCGCGAACCGAGTCCTCCGGGATCACGAACGCCATGTCCGGCTTCAGGTGGTTGATCGCGATCGGAAAGCCGAACGAGCTCGGAAGTCCGTTGTCCTCGAGCCGCTCCCAGTTCTCGCCCTTGTCGTCCGTGCGATAGACGCCGCAGTGGTTCTGCTGCCAGAGGCGCCCTTCCCGCTCCGGATGCAGGAGCACCTTGTGGACGCACTGGCCGAGCTCGGGGAAGCGGTCGTCCTCGTTGAAGTCCGCGGCCGTGCCTTTGTTCTTCGGCGCCCACGTCTCGCCACCGTCGTCGCTGCGGAACACGCCGGCAGCGGAGAT